>CAXSIB010000146.1:0-7590 GCA_964237095.1 uncultured Actinomycetales bacterium | reverse complement strand
TTGCATGCCCGGCGCACCGTCCCCCACCACGAGACCAACGGTGGATCCGGGCTTATTGGTAACGGCACGTGTTCTAGTGCTGCGAGTTCCACCGCGGTCCGGCCAGCGACGTGCGCACGCGCTCGGCCAGTGTTGTCTGTCCTCGAGCGAGTGGTTTGTCGTCGTGACCCGCTCGGCGGTCCAGAGCGCCGCTACGGATGACCCTCTGTCACTGAGCTTAGAACGGTGGTCCACCCCGGACACACCCGCGCCGGCTGCGTCCGGATCGCCGCCCGTGCGGACTGGTCTCGGACGCCACCGCGCTCACCCACGACGACCTCGACGACCCGGCCGGGTCTGCGCTGGTCGTGGTGGCGGGGTCGGCCCGCGGGCCTGCGGGTGTCCGGGCGCGGAGACCGGCGGGTTGGAGCCCAGGTGCTTCTCGACCGCGCAGGAGCGAACTCTCAGCGAGTTCCTCGTCGCTGCTCGGGGGCACTTTCAGACACCATCCGGACCCTGTTCAACCAGCCCATGGAAGTCCAAGGATCAGCGAAGCGAGCTGCTGGATGGTCGGGCAGGTGCTCAACTCAGGAGCGGCTTGAGGCGCTGATGAGCCCGTTGAGCAGCGTGAAGCCGTCGTCGACGTGTCCCTGCAGTGAGGTGCCCGGGGACGCCCGCCAGGCTTCGATGGCGTGTCCGAGCACGCCCCAGGCGGTGCGAGCGACGAGGGCCGCCTCGTCGGCGGAGGCGCCACGCCCGGCCAGCAGGTCGGCGATCACGGCGACGACGCGGTACTCCTTGAGGACCGCCCGCTCGCGAAGCGCCGGGGTCGCCGCGACGATGGCCGCGAGGCGGTCGCTGTCGGGTCGGTTCGCCTCCAGAGGCGGAACGATGAGGTCGACGGCGCGGCGCATGGCCGGCCAGACCGCGATGTCGGCGGGCACTGACCCGAGCGCGTCGCTCACCCACTCGGTGAGCCGCCGTTCACCGTCGAAGAGGACTTCGCGCTTGTCGGGGAAGTGCCTGAAGAAGGTGCGCTCGCTCACCCCGGCGCGGGTGGCGATCTCGGCCGTTGTCACCGCGTCGAAGCCGCGCTCGTGGGAGAGCTCGAGTGCTGCCCGCACGAGGCGTTCGCGTGCCTCCTTCCCGCTCCTCGGCACACAACGATCCTAGCGCCCGTAGTGACAGGGACTGCCACAGCGCTGTAGTGTCTGCGACTGACCCTACGAGCGTCACGATCGAGTTACGAAGGAGGACAGCGTCATGAGCGCAGTCGAGTCACGGGCCATCCGGTTCCACGAGGTCGGTGAACCCCTGGACGTCTTGCAGGAAGAGCAGACGCAGATCCCCGACCCGGGTGCGGGCAGGATCCGGGTCCGTGTCGCCGCCACCGGGCTGAACCCCGCCGACTGGGAGCTCTGTCGTGGGTTCATGCCCGGCGCCCTCCCACGCGGTATCGGGTACGACGTCGCCGGCACGGTCGACGCACTCGGTGACGGCGTCGCTGACGTGGGGGTCGGTGACCTGGTGTTCGGCGCTGCTGACTTCGCCGCACAGCCGAGTGCGGGTGCGGCCGACTTCGCCGTCCTCAACCTGTGGTTCGCGGTCCCTCCGGGCCTGGATGCCGCCCACGCCTCGGTGCTGCCGATGGTGGTGCAGACCGCGTACTGGACCCTCGACCTCATGAACGTGAAGCCAGACGAGACCGTGCTGATCCACGGGGCCGGCGGGATGGTCGGCTACGCCGCCGTGCAGGTTGCGCTCCGTCGCGGCGCCCGCGTGATCGCCACCGCCGGGCCGACGTTCGCCCGCGACCTGCAGGGGTTCGGGGCGAGGGTCACCCCGTACGGGGAGGGCATGGTCGACCGGGTCCGGTCACTCACCGACGGGCCGATCGAGCACGCACTCGACGTGTCGCGTCCGAACGCGGGCGCGATCGCGGCGCTCATCGAGATCACGGGGAACCCGAAGCGCGTCGTCACGATCAGCAACCACGAGGAGGCCCGCAACCTGGGTGCCCGTGTGAACATCGACGAGCTGATGGCCGCTGGCGGTTTCCCGAGCTCCGATTTCCTGGCCGAGTACGCCGCGCTCGCCGCCGCCGGCCAGTTCACTGTTCCCGTGGCCAAGGAGTTCCCGCTCGACCAGTGGCGTGCCGCCGCCGAACTCAGCCTGTCCGGGGCGCCGCACGGCAAGGTCGTGCTCGTTCCGTAGCCCGGTGTCCCTGGCGGGCGGAACGGGTGAAGCGGCGCCGGTACAGCCGACCAGCGCAGAGCTGGGTTTGGTGCGACTGGTGCGCCGGTTCCGCGAGGTGCGCTGTCAGTGTGTGGCCGGTGCCCGGTGAACGCCCGCCGACGTCGCGGGCCGGGGCTGGCGGGGTGGGGTGGTCGTTACCGTCGGCGGGCATGGTGGACACCCAGCAGGCCGGTTCGGGGATCGTCGGGGACCCGGTCCCGGCGGATGTGGCGGCGGCGGCCCGGGTGGCCGCGGCCACGGTCCGCCAACGGCAGCGGTCGGTGTTGCCGGCGCTGCGCCGGTCGTTGTTCAGCGCGGCCTCGATGGGAATCCCAACCACGGCGGGGGGTCACGGCGGTGGATCACCCGGGCGGTCGAGGGCTCCCTGCGGCGGCTGCGCACGGACCGGATCGACGTCTACGAACTCGGTGCGCCGGACCCGCAGACCGACATCGACGAGACCCTCGACGCCCTGACCGACCTGGTCGCCGCCGGCAAGATCCGCTCGTTCGGCACCTCGAAGATGCCCCCGTCGCAGATCGCCGAGGCCCGCGGGGTCGCCGAACGCCGCGGACACGGCATGTTCCGCACGGAGGAGGCGCCGTACTCGATCCTCAACCGGGCCGTGGAGTACGACCTGCTGCCCACCTGCCGGCGCCTCGGGATCGGGGTCCTCGCGTTCGGACCGCTCGCCGGGGGCTGGCTGTCCGGCCGCTACCGCACCGGCGCCGACGCGCCCGGCACGCACCAGCAGACCCCCGGCGGGCGCATGGATCCCACCGCGGCGGGCAACGCGGGCAAGCTGGCGGCCGCTGACGCCCTCGGCGCGCTCGCCGACGACGCCGGGCTCACCCTCCCGCAGCTGGCCACCGCGTTCGCCGCGCGACACCCGGCGGTCAGCACCGTGCTCATCGGCCCCCGGACCCTCGACCAGCTCGAGGGCTCGCTCACCGCCGACGGCATCGACCTGTCCGACGACGTCCTGGACCGCATCGACGAGATCGTCCCGCCCGCATCGACGGTCACCATCGCCGACACCATGTGGGCCTACGGCACCCGCGCCCTCGACCCGGCCCAACGCCGACGCTGACAGCGGCCGGCCGTCAAGGTCAACAGGTCACCGGCCCCAAACGAACGGCCCGGCGGCTCGGGGGCCGTCCTACCTGGGGTGGATCAGTGCAGGCGTGCACGAGATGTCCGTCGGGGCGCCGGGCGGTGAGTGGGCGCGGTCGGCCCCCTTCCGGTCAGCCGGCGATCGAGTCCAGCTCGGTGACCGCGTCGGCCGGCAGGGCGAGGCCCGCGCCGGCGACGTTGTCGCGCAGGTGGGCGACCGAGGACGTCCCGGGGATGAGCAGGATGTTCGGCGACCGCTGCAGCAGCCACGCCAGCGCAACCGCCATGGGGGTCGCCTCCAGGCGGGCGGCCACCCGGGCCAGGGTGTCGGACTGCAGCGGTGAGAATCCCCCGAGGGGGAAGTAGGGGACGTAGGCGATGTGCTGCTCGGCGAGGGCGTCGACCAGGGCGTCGTCATCGCGGTGGGCGACGTTGTAGAAGTTCTGGACGCACACCACGGGCGCGATCGACTGCGCCTCCGCGAGCTGCTCGGCGGTGACGGTGCTCACCCCGAGGTGGCGGATCAGCCCCTCCTGCTGCATCTCCGCGAGCGCGGTGAACGGCTCGGCGAGGGAGCCGGGGGTCGGGCTGTCGAACCCCCCGACCCGCAGGTTGACGACGTCGAGGGTGTCGAGGCCGAGGTTGGTCAGGTTGTCCCGGACGGCCCGGCGGAGCTGGTCGGGGGCCAGGGCCTTCGGCCAGTTCCCCTCGGCGTCGCGGAGCGAACCGACCTTGGTGACGATCCGGAGACCACCCGCGTAGGGGTGCAGCGCTTCCCGGATGATCTGGTTCGTCACGTGCGGGCCGTAGAAGTCACTCGTGTCGACGTGGGTGATCCCGAGGTCGACGACCTCACGGAGGACGGCGACCGCGCCGGCCCGGTCGGCGGGCGGACCGAACACGTGCGGACCGGCCAGCTGCATCGCGCCGTAGCCCATGCGGGTCAGCACGAGGTCGTCGGCCGGGTCGTAGGTGCCCCCGGGCAGCGTGGTGGGCAGCGTGCTCGACATGGCGGGTCTCCTCGAGTGGGTTCGACGACCACGGACGGTGGCCCGGGCGGCGTGACCCCCACAGCCTGGGCTCCGGGCCGGCCGTGGGCCAGGGCCCTCCCGTTCCGGGGATCGTCGTTCCTGGGAGCAGCAGGGGCACCCGCACCGGGCGCGGACGACCCACGATGGCGTCATGGATGACGCGAACGCCCTCGGGGACTACCTGAAGGCCCGCCGTGAGCTGGTCCGACCCGCCGACGTCGGCATCGTCGCCGGGCCGGGCGCCGGCGCCGGCGGTGTCCGTCGGGTCCCCGGGCTGCGTCGGGAGGAGGTCGCGATGCTCGCCGGAGTCAGCGCTGACTACTACCTCCGGCTCGAACAGGGCCGTGACCGCCGCCCGTCGGTCCAGGTGGCCGAGGCCCTCGCCCGGGTCCTGCAGCTGGACGGCGAGGCCACCGCCTACCTCGTGGCCCTGTCCCAGCCGCGGGTCAGGAAGACCCCCCGTGTCCGCCTCGAGCAGGTCCCGGCGGGAACCCGGCAGCTGCTCGAGGTCATCGGGCTGCCCGCGTTCGTCGAAGGCCGCCACTTCGACGTCCTGGCGGCGAATCCGCTCGCGACCGCCCTGTCGCCGTGCCTCGTCGCGGGCGGCAACCGGCTGCGCGCGGTGTTCCTGGATCCCGACGAGAGGGCCCTCTACCCGGACTGGGACCGCGTCATCGCCACCCTGGTCGCCGGGTTCCGGTCCTCGGTCGGCCCGGACACCACCGACCCGCGGTGCCTGCAGCTCGTGGGGGAGCTCGCGGTGGCCAGCGAGGCCTTCCGCCGGCTCTGGGCACGTCACGACGTCCGGATCCGGGAGGGAGAGCCGATACGCCTGCGCCACCCCCAGCTCGGCGATCTCCTGCTCCACCGGGAGAAGCTCGCCATCGGCGGGACCGACGGTCAGCTGCTCGTCATCTACCACGCCGAGCCCGGCTCGGAGTCCGCCGGGTTGCTGGCCCTGCTCGGCTCGACCGCCGCGACGCCGGCGGACTGACCGCGCCGCTCGCGGCGGCCGGAGCCGGTCCGGGCCGCGGATGGCCGCCGGTCGCGGCTCCTCCTCACCGGGATCGTCCTGACCGGGATCGTCCGTGTCGTCCATGGGGGTGTCGGTCCCAGGGTCGGCGGGGTCATCCACCGGCGGCCGGCACGGGTCGAGGATCGCGACGTGGACACCACCTCGCGCACCCTCCTCATGGTCGGCGGCACCTCGGGCATCGGTCTCGAGCTCTCCCGCCGGTTCACCGCAGCCGGCAGCACCGTGATCATCGGCGGCCGCCGCCGGGACCGACTCGCCAAACTGGCCGACGAAGGTTTCGCCACCGTCTAGATCGACGTGACGAACCCCGGGTCGGTCGACCGCGCCCGCGACGCCGTCCTCGCCGAGCACCCCGCGCTCGACGTGGTCGTGACCATGTCCGGGGTCCTGCTGCTCGAGGACCTGCGCGACCCCGCCCACTTCGAGACCGCCACCACGACCATCGAGACGAACCTCTACGGCACCATCCGGGTGCTCGACGCGTTCACCGCGCACCTCGTCGCCCGCGGCGCCGGCACCTTCGTCACGGTCAGCTCCGGTCTCGGGTTCCTGCCGTTCCCGCCCATGCCCACCTACGCGGCCACGAAGGCCGCCGTGCACGCGTACTCCGAAGCTCTGCGCGCGCAGCTCGACGGCACCGGGGTCGAGGTGGTGGAGCTGGTGCCGCCGCTGGTGACGACGACGCCCGAGCAGCAGGTGCAGCTGCCGCAGGCGCTCACACTCGCCGACTTCGCCGACGAGGTGATGGGCCTGCTCGCTGTCGATCCCACCCCCCACGAGGTGCTGGTGAGAGGCGTCCTGACGCATCGCTGGGCCGAACGTGACGGCACGTACGACGATCTGGTCGCCCAGCGTTCGAAGGCCCTGGCCATGCTGCCCGGGCGAAGCGGGAGCTGATCGGAGTCCGCCTCCCGGTCAGCGCCGGGTGGTCAGGACGTCCCCGGAGGATCGGCCGGCTCTGCCGGCTGCTGATGGCGGGTGTCCTGGTTCGGTGAGGACGGGAGCGGCTACACGGTCTGGAGGGCGCCGCCGTCGACGACGAACTGGCTGCCGGTGAGGTGACTGGCGGCGGGTGAGACCAGGAAGATGATCAGCTCAGCGGCCTCGGCCGCCGTTCCCGCCCGGCGCAGCGGTATCGCCAGGCCGTCGACGAGCTGATCGAGCGCGGTGTCGGGGTCGGTCCCGGACCGCTCGGCCATGGTGGTGAGTCTGCGGTCGAGGGCGGCGGTGCGAATCAGGCCGGGGGCCACCACGTTGACCCGGATGCCGTGGGGTCCGACCTCGTTGGCGAGACCCTTGCTGTAGACGGTCAGGCGGCCTTGGCGGCGGAGTAGGCCAGGGACGCCGGCCGGGGGAGGCGGGCCGCTCCGGAGGTGACGTGCACGATGGCGCCGCTGTGCTGGGCGATCATGGTCGGGAGGAGAGCCCGGTCGAGGCGGACGGCGGACATCAGGTTGGTGTCCAGGTCGCGCATCCAGTCCTCGTCGGTGAGGTCGGCGGTCCCGCCCGGTGCGTGGGTCTGGCTGCCGGCGTTGGACACGACCACGTCGATCCCGCCGAGCAGGTCGAGGGTCCGCTCGGCCAGGGCGCGCACCCCGTCGGCGGTGGCCACGTCGGCTCGGACGAAGGTCCCGGCCGAGACGGTGGCCGGGGCCGTACGGGCGGCGACCAGCACGGTGGCCCCGCCGGCTTCGAGACGGGAGGCCACGGCTGCGCCGATGCCCTGGGTGCCGCCGGTGACGAGGGCTCGAACGTGGGACAGGCTGGGGGCATTGGTCATGGCCCAGTCTGGGAGCTGCACGACGATCACCGACCAGGCTCGACACGTGCCGCAACGCCCGGCTCAGCAGCCAACCCCCGGGTCAGCGCCCGAACTTCGTCCTGGCCGCCGGGGTGGCGGGGGTGAAGACGTTCACGAGGTTGCCGTCGGGGTCACGGATCAGCAGGGAGCGGTTGCCCCACGGCATGGTCGTGGGCTCGTTGACGAACTCCGTCGTGGTGGTCTGGCGGAGTCGGGCGTACTCCTCGTCGACGTCGTCGACGAGGAATTCGATGATCACGGTGTGGTTGTCCGCGGGCCGGGCCGAGTCCTTCCCGAACAGGGCGACCGTGCGGGTGCCGGCGATGGCCAGCGTGCCCGCCGGGGTGTCGAGCTCGGCGAAGTCCGGGGTCGACCACCGGACGGGCCCGCCGGTG
>CAXSIB010000145.1:0-7593 GCA_964237095.1 uncultured Actinomycetales bacterium | reverse complement strand
GGCGTCGGCGACGGTCGCGTCCGGCGGCAGGATGATCGGCTCGGTGGTCATCAGGGAGCCCGCGGTGCCCTCGGCGTAGACGAGCAGGCGGCGGACGTCCTCGGCCTCCTCGGGCTCCATCAGCGTCAGCAGCTGCTCGGCGGTCTCGGGGGAGAGCTCGGCGATGAGGTCGGCGGCGTCGTCGGGGTCCATCGCCTCCAGGACGTCGGCGGCGCGTGCGGAGTCCAGCTGGCCGAGGATCTCGACCTGGTCCTCCTCGGGCAGCTCCTCCATGACGTCGGCGAGGCGCTCGTCGTCCAGCGCCGCGGCCACCTCGGTGCGGCGCTTCGCGGACAGCTGGGACAGGGCGTGCGCGAGGTCGGCCGCGTGCAGGCCGTCCAGGGTGCCCAGCAGCGCCTCGGTGCCCTGGCGGGAGTCGGCCATCGCCAGCCCGGTGATCGCGTCCCAGTCGAGGATCGTGGACTCCGACCGGCGGTGCAGGCGGGTCGTGGGGGTGCGGACCGCGACCTTGCTGACCACCCAGTCCCGCGTCCGGGTCTGGTCGATCCCGACGTCGTAGACGATCGCCGCACTGCCGCTGGCGCGGACGGTGACCTGGCGGTCGAGGAGGTCGGCGAGCACCAGCAGCTCACCGGCGCGCGGCTCGAACCGCGCCAGGTTCAGCTGGCCCGTCGACACCACACTGCCGGCGTCGATCGAGAGCACGCGGGTGATCGAGAGGAACACCCGACGGTGGCGCGGCATCTCCACGACGAGGCCCACGACCCGCGGCGGGCGGACCGGCCCGCGCATCAGCACCAGGACGTCGCGGACCCGGCCGACCGGGTCACCGTTGGGGTCGAACACCCCGGTGTCGGACAGCCGCGCCGCGAAGATGCGTGCCTGCGTGCTCACACCGCCCAGGGTAGGTGGCCGGGTCCCGGACGGTCCTCGCCGGCGTCGGCTGCGGTCGTCGTCGGCGGCGGCGGCGGTGGTGGTGGTCGGTCGTGGTGGTCGGCCCCGGCCCGGCTGCCAGACTCCGCCCATCAGCAACGCCAGGTTCGAACCCGCGGACGATCCCCTCGACGGCGACGGTGGGGCCGCGCTGATGCTGCCCGGCATGCCGGAGCCGCTGGTCGCGGTGACGCCCACGCGGATCGGCGGCTGGGAGTCCTGCCCGCGGCGCTACCGGTTCACCTACCTCGAGCGCCCGCCGCCGCGCCGGGGTGCACCGTGGGCCCACGTCGCGGTCGGCGCCGCCGTGCACGCGGCGCTGGCGCGGTGGTGGCGGGGTCCGGTCGCGACGCGGACACCGGGCCGGGCGGCGGCGCTGGTCGCCGCGGCCTGGGTGGGCGAGGGTTTCCGGGACGCGGTCCAGGAGGCGGCGGTGAAGACGCGGGCCGCGGAGACCGTCAGCCGGTACACCGCGTCGCTCGACCCCGCGGCCGAGCCGGTCGGGGTCGAGCGGACCGTCGGGCTGCGGACCGCGGTGCTGTCGCTGTCCGGCCGGGTCGACCGCCTCGACGAGCGCGGTCCCGACCGCGAGCTCGTCGTCGTGGACTACAAGACCGGTCGCCGGCCACCCGCGCCGGCCGAGGCGGGGTCGTCCCTCGCCCTCGCCGTCTACGCGGCGGCCGCCGCCCGGACCCTGCACCGGGGGTGCCGCCGGGTCGAGCTGCACCACCTGCCGACCGGGCGGGTCGTCGCCCACGAGCACACCGCGGCATCGGTCGAGCGGGCCCTCGCCCGGGCCGACCGGGTGGGGCTGCAGCTGCGCGACGTGACGGCGCGGTGGAGCCGCGGGCTGACCGCCCGGCGGATCGACGAGGTGTTCCCGCCGCGGCCGGGCCCGGGCTGCGCGTGGTGCGACTTCCGGATCTCGTGTCCCGCCGGGGCGGCGGCGAGCCGGCGGCTGCCGTCGTGGGCCGGCCTGGACGACGAGACCGCGGCCGACGGCGACGACGACTGAGCCGGCGACCACCCGCGCGACGGTGGCTCGACGACGAGTGGCGTGGACCACCCGCTCAGCGGGTGGTCCACGCCACTGGTCGAGCTGGGCCCGCGGTCAGGCGGCGGGACCGGGGCTGCCGGCGTTCTCGCCGGCCCCGCGGGACTCCGCGGTGGAGTGCGACCGGCGGCGCCGACGCCGGCGCGGGGCGTCCGACGAGCCCTCGCCCGGGGCGCCGGACGTCACAGCCGAGCCGTCGTCCCCGCCCGAACCGGACGCTCCGCCGCCGTTGCCGCCGCCGTTGCTGTTGTTGCTGCTGCTGCTCGTACCGGCCCCGGTGCTCGCGCCGGACCCGGACTCGCCCCCGCGACGGCGGTGCCGCGGCGGGCGCGAGCCCCCCGCGGAGCCGGCGGGCTCGTCGTGCTCGACGCCCGGGTTGTGGATCGTGTAGCTGCCGACCGAGGACACCGGGGCCGCCGCAGGTGCGGCCGCGGTCGGGCCGGTCGTGTCGGTCACCGCGCGGTCGCTGCTGTGGCGGCCGCCGTTGCCGCGGTCGCCGCCGCCCTGGCCACTGCCGCCCTGACCACTGTTTCCCGGGCCACTGCCGGCGGCGGCGCTGCCGCCACCGGACCGGCGTGACCGGCCGGCGTCGCGGCCGGGGCCGCTGTCGGTGCCCGAGCCGGCCCCGCGGCCGGCAGGACCGCTGCGGCCGGAGCCGGAACCACCGGAACCGGAACCCCCGGAACCGGAACCGGAGCCGTGGCGGCCGTCGCGCTCGCGGTCACCCGTGCGGGGCGGTCGGGCGGTGACCCGGGGCTCGCGGCCGCCGAGGTCCTCGACGGCCTCGGCGGACAGCCCGGCGCGCGAGCGGCCCGCCAGCGGCAGGGTGCCCTTCGTCCCCTCGGGGATGTCGAGGTCGGCGAACAGGTGCGGGCTCGTCGAGTAGGTCTCCTGCGGCTCGCCGAACGGCAGGCCGAGGGCGTTGTTGATCACGCGCCAGCGGGTGACGTCCTCCCAGTCGACGAACGTCACCGCGATGCCCTTGGCCCCGGCGCGGCCCGTGCGGCCGATGCGGTGCAGGTAGGTGCGCTCGTCCTCCGGGCAGGCCCAGTTGACGACGTGGGTGACCCCGTCGACGTCGATCCCGCGGGCGGCGACGTCGGTGCACACGAGCACGTCGACCTTGCCGGCGCGGAACGCCCGCAGCGCCTGCTCACGGGCGCCCTGGCCGAGGTCGCCGTGCAGCGGGGCCGAGGCGAAGCCGCGCTCCGCGAGATCGTCGGCCACGCGCTGCGCGGTCCGCTTCGTCCGGGCGAACACCATCGCGAGACCGCGCCCGCGCGCCTGGAGCAGCCGGGCGACGATCTCGATCTTGTCCATCGCGTGCGCCTGGTAGACGAACTGGGTGGTCTCCGGGACCATCTGGGTGTCCGCGGCGCTCTCGGCGCGCAGGTTCACCGGGTTGGTCAGGTGCCGCCGCGCGAGGCTGACGACCGCGCCCGGCATCGTCGCGGAGAACAGCATGGTCTGGCGGCCCTCGGGGGTGGCCGCGATGATCCGCTCGACGTCGGGCAGGAAGCCCAGGTCGAGCATCTCGTCGGCCTCGTCGAGGACGAGGACGCCGACCGCGGACAGGTCGAGCAGGCGCTGGCCGTGCAGGTCCAGCAGCCGGCCCGGGGTGCCGACGACCACGTCGACGCCGGCGGTCAGCTCGGCGATCTGGGGCTCGTAGGCGCGCCCGCCGTAGATGGTGGCGACGCGGGCGCCGAGGCGGGCGCCGGCCATCCGGAACTCACCGGCCACCTGGCTGGCCAGCTCGCGGGTGGGGGCCACGACGAGGGCGCGCGGGCGGGTGTCGGCCCGGTCGGCCTCACTGCGCTGGGCGAGCGCCTGGAGGATCGGCAGCGCGAACCCGAGGGTCTTGCCGGTGCCGGTGCGGGCCTGGCCGATGAGGTCGGTGCCGGTCAGCGCCAGCGGGACGGCCATGGCCTGGATGGGGAACGCGGTGTGGATGCCCTGGTCGGCGAGGGCCGCGACCAGGATCGGCAGGACGCCGAGCTCCGCGAACGGCGGCGGGGCGGGGGCGTCCGGGACCGCGGGGACGACGACGTCGGGCGTCGGGGCCGCGTCGTCGTCGGTGACCGCGGCGAGTGCGGCGAGGTCCGCGGCGGTCGTGTCGGCAGTCTCGACGGCGTCGGCCGGGTCGGTGACGGCCTCGAGGAGCTCGGTCGCGACCACCGGGACCACCGGCGGCACCGGCAGCGTCGGGGCGACGAAGAGCGCCTCGCCGCCGGGCAGGACGGGGGCCGCGGGCGCGTGCAGCGCGCCGTTCGCGCCGGTGTCACCGATCGCGTCGGTGTCGGACGGGCCGGCGTCGGGAGCGGAGCTGGGGTCCTCGGGTGAGGCGGGGTGCTGGGGTGTCGTGGACACGTCGGAGGAGATGAGGCGGCCTCTCGGGATCTGCCCGGCGGGCCGGGCCCGGTCTGCCGTCGTGGCGCACCGGTGGTCACGACCGGCCGGACGGCCCCGCCCCACACGGACATGGTCGGACCCAGCGGCTCTCGGCCGCGTTCCGGTGACGGGCGGTCCTGGCGGCACCCAGGCGGGCGCCGACCTGGACCGGTCACGGCCAGCCTAGCTTCGCGCCCGTCGGCGCACCGGGACGCGCCCCGTCACCCGGTCCACCCGGTCGGCGCGGGCCGGCCCCGGACGGAGCCGGGGACGACCGGTCGGGCACGGGGCGATCCGGTCGCACGGGCCCGAGCCGGCGCAGCCGGGGCGAGCCCGGCGCAGCCGGGGGGAGCAGCTGGTCGAGCCCGGGTCTGCCGGGTCGAGCGCGGTTCAGCCGGCGAAGCCGACCCGGCGCTCGGCGGTCTCGCCGATCTCGACGTACGCGAGGTGCTCGGCCGGGACCAGCACCGAGCGGCCCTTCGCGTCGGCCAGCTCGAACACCCCGCCGGGCGTCGACAGGGCCGTCGAGAGCAGGCTCCGGACCTGCTCGGCGCTCGCGTCGGTGTCGACGAGGAGCTCGCGCGAGGCGTTCCGGATGCCGAGCTTGACCTCCACGGCCCACCCTTTCGGTCGTTGTGCCCACGCGGGCGGATGCGGTGGCCGGGCGTGCCCGGCCGACGCCGAACCTAGTCGAGCGGTGTGCGCCGGACCTCGCCGGCGGCCGCTGTTCGCTGCGGGCGGACGCCCGTCGCCGGTGGCCGCTCAGGTCGACGCGACCGGGAGGACGCCGGCCGCGCCGGGGTCGAGCAGCGGCGCCAGCAGGTCACCGTGGCGGTCGAGGCGCTCGCGGACCTGCGCGCTGGTGAACGAGAGCGCCGCGACGGTGCTCCCGTCCGCGCCCGCGACCTCGTCCCAGGTCAGCGGGGTCGCGACCCGCGGCAGCTCGCGGCCGCGGAGGCTGTACGGGGTGATCGTGGTCTTGGCCGGGTTGTTCTGGCCGTGGTCGACGTAGACCTTCCCGGGGCGGCCGGCGCGGGCCATCGTCGCGACGATCTCGGCGGGCAGGCGCTCCCGGGCGCGCCGCGCGAGGGACTCCGCGTAGCTGACCACCTCGTCGGCGCCGGCGACGCGGACCGGCACGTAGAGCTGCATCCCCTTCGACCCCGACGTGCACGGGAACCCCGTGAGCCCGTCGTCGGTGAGCAGGTCCCGGACCACGAGCGCGACGCGGGCGCAGCTGACGATGTCCGCGGGCGGCCCCGGATCGAGGTCGACGACGAGGCGGTCCGGCGGGCCCGGGGTGTCGTCCGCGGCGAGGCGCCACTGGGGCACGTGCAGCTCGAGGGCGGCCAGGTTCGCGCCCCACAGCAGCGTCGCGAGGTCGTCGACGACGACGTACTCGACGATCTCCCGGTCCCGCGTGCTGCCCGGGGACGCGAGGCGGACCGTGCGGACCCAGTCCGGCGTCCCGCGGGGCACGTTCTTCTCGAAGAAGGTGCCGCCGGCCACGCCGTTGGGCCACCGCTTGCGGGTGCAGGGCCGCCCGGCCAGGTGGGGGAGCAGCGCGGGGGACACCGCGGCGTAGTGGTCGATCACCGCGCCCTTCGTCATCCCCTCGGCGGGGTACAGCACCTTCGCGAGGTTGGACAGCGCGAGCCGGTGGCCGTCGACCTCGATCGTCGCGGAGTCGGTGGCGGCCACCCGCGCACGCTACGGCGACCGCCCCCGAGGAATGTGCATTCCCGGTCGGTCACCGACTGGCGATCCACCTTCCTCCTGACGCTGGCCCGGACGGTGGCCAGAACGGTGGTCCGGGGTCGGGCTCGGGGTCGGGGCGGCGCGACGAGGATGGGCGCGTGAGCTTCCCGCCGCTGGTCGAGCCGGGGCCGCCGCTGACGGCGGCCGAGCGCGGCCGCCACGCCCGCCACCTGCTGGTCGCCGAGGTCGGTGAGCCGGGCCAGCGCCGGCTCAGGGCGGCCCGCGTGCTCGTCGTCGGCGCGGGCGGGCTCGGTTCGCCGGTGCTCCTCTACCTGGCCGCGGCCGGCGTCGGCACCCTCGGCATCGCCGACGACGACACCGTCGCGGTGTCCAACCTGGCGCGCCAGGTCGTCCACGGCAGCGCGGACGTCGGCCGCGCGAAGGTCGACTCGGCCACGGAGTCGGTGCACCGCCTCGACCCGGGGGTCCTCGTCGAGACGTACGGCCGGCTCGTCGACCCGGCGGCCGCGGCCGCGCTGGTCGCGTCGTTCGACGTGGTCGTGGACGGGACGGACACCTTCGACAGCCGCTACCTCGTCGCCGACGCGTGCACCGCCGCCGGCGTGCCGCACGTGTGGGGCTCGGTGCTGCGCCTGGACGGCCAGGTGTCGGTGTTCTGGGCCGGGCACGGGCCGGTGTACCGCGACGTGTTCCCGGTGCCGCCGCCCGCGGGCTCGGTGCCGTCGTGCGCGGAGGGCGGGGTCGTGGCCGCGGTCTGCGGGGCGGTCGGGTCGGTGCTCGCCCTGGAGGTCGTCAAGCTCGTCTGCGGGATCGGCGAGCCGCTGGTGGGCCGGGTGCTGGTGCTCGACGGGCTGGCCTCGCGCTGGCGGGAGGTCCCGGTGCGCCTGCCCGCCCCGGTGGTCCGCCCGCTCGCTTCGGCGGTGGCCCGCGCGCCGGTGCCCGCGGGCGTCGCGGATCGCGCGGACGGGCCGGTGCGAGCGGAAGTGCCGGTCGAGGTGCTCGCGGCCCGGCTCGAGGCGCGCGACCGCGGTCTCGACGACTTCACCCTGGTCGACGTGCGCGAGCCGGCGGAGCGCGCGATCAACGACATCCCGGGCGCCGTCGGGATCCCGCTCGGGGAGTTCGCGGCGGGTCGGGCCGCGGCCCGCATCCCGGCCGGGCGCCCCGTCGTCCTCTACTGCCACCACGGTGTCCGCTCGGCCCACGCCCTCGACCTGCTGGTCGCCGCCGGCGTCCCGGACGTCGCCCACGTGCCCGGCGGCACCAGTGCGTGGGTGGCCCGCGTCGACCCGGCGCAGCCCGACTACTAGACCGACCGGCGCCCGGGCTCCGCCGGCCACGGTCCCGTCGCGGGTCCTGTCGGTGGTCCGGGCCAGGATCGGGGCCATGAGCGCGACAGCACCTCCCCGGCGGGCCGACGCGCGTCCCGGGCGCCCGGCGCGGGAGCCCGAGCCGCGGCTGCGCCTCGTCGCGCCGTCGCGCCGGCCGGGGGCTGC
>CAXSIB010000144.1:0-7650 GCA_964237095.1 uncultured Actinomycetales bacterium | reverse complement strand
CGACCGCCGCGGCGCCGGCCACCGCCGCGCCGGCGCCGACCACGGCCACGGTCACGGCGCCGACCGGCGCGGACACCGGCCGGGTCCCCCGGCTGCGGGTGCTCGGGACGGTGGCCACCGGCCTGACGACCCCGTGGGGCCTGGCCTTCCTGCCCGACGGCTCCGCCCTCGTCGGCGAGCGGGACACCGGCGCCGTGCTGCACGTGCTCGGGCGTGGCCGGCGCACCACGATCGGGCGCATCGCCGTCCACCACACCAACGAGAACGGCCTGCTGGGACTGGCGGTCTCGCGGACCTTCACCCGCGACCGCTTCGTCTACGCCTACCGCACGACGACCTCGGGCAACGAGGTGGTCCGGCTGCACTGGCCGCTCGGCGGCCGCCTCGGCGCGCCGCGGGTGATCCTGTCCGGGATCGCGGCCCACGACCACCACGACGGCGGGCGCCTGGGGTTCGGTCCCGACGGCTACCTCTACGTCTCCACCGGCGACGCCTACGTCCCCGAGCGGTCGCAGGACCGGTTCAGCCTCAACGGCAAGATCCTGCGCATCACGACCGCGGGCCGCCCGGCGCCGGACAACCCCTTCGACGGCAAGACCGGCAGCCGGTACGTGTGGAGCTACGGCCACCGCAACGTCGAGGGCTTCGGCTGGGACGGCCGCCGGCGGATGTGGTCGAGTGAGTTCGGGGACCACGCGTGGGACGAGCTGAACCACATCCTGCCCGGGCGCAACTACGGCTGGCCGCTGGTCGAGGGCGACAGCCGCCGCCGGGGGCTCGTCAACCCGGTCACGGAGTGGCGGACGCCGGACGCGTCGCCGGCCGGGCTCGCGGTCGTCGGGGGCATCGTCTACTTCGGCGCCCTGCAGGGGCAGGAGATCTGGCAGGTCGACGTCCGGACCGGGCGCGCGGCGTCGCGGCGGACCTGGTTCCACACCCGCTACGGCCGCCTCCGCACGGTCGCCGCCGCCCCGGACGGGACCCTGTGGGTGACGACGTCCAACACCGACGGGCGGGACACCCCCCGCCGCGGCGACGACCGCATCCTCCGCGTCGGGCTGGTGGGGGCATGACCCGACCGCCCGTACCGCCGTTCGACGAGGCCACCGCCCGGCAGAAGGTGCAGGCCGCGGAGGACGCCTGGAACACGCGTGACCCGGCGCGGGTGGCGGCCGCGTACACGGCGGACTCGCAGTGGCGCAACCGGTCGGAGTTCATCACCGGCCGCGCCGCGATCGAGGCCTTCCTGACCCGCAAGTGGGCACGGGAGCACGAGTACGCGCTGCGGAAGAGCCTGTGGGCGTTCACCGGCGACCGGATCGCGGTCCGGTTCCAGTACGAGTGGCACGACGACGCCGGGCGCTGGTGGCGCAGTCACGGCAACGAGAACTGGGAGTTCGACGCCGAGGGCTACCTGAGCCGGCGGGAGGCGTCGATCGACGACGTCGCGATCAGCGAGTCCGAGCGGCGGATCCGCGGCCCGCGCGGCGACGACGAGCGGGGCATGGACATCCCGCTCCGCTGACGGCGGTCCGGCGCCGGCGGCGGAGCACGATGGGTGGCGAGGGGCACCCCGGATGGAGGAGCGGTCGATGACGACAGCGGCGACGGTCACGGCAGGACGGGTCACGGCGCAGGGGAGGCCGCTCGCGGACGCCGCGGGGGCGGTCGGTGCCCTGTGCCGGTCCGACGACGCGGCCGGTGATCACGCGGAGCTCACCCGGCGCCTCGAGCGGGACGGCTACCTGTACCTGCCGGGCTTCCTCGACCGCGCGGCGGTCCTGCGGGCCCGCGCCGAGGTCCTCGCCGGGCTGGCGGACCGCGGCGCGCTGGCCCCCGGCTCGCCCATCGCGGCGGCGCGGGCGGCGGCGGACTTCCCCCGCCTCGGGATCCTCAGTGACCTGGCCCGGGCGAGCCCGGCCCTGCTGGACGTGCTGTACGGGCCCCGGCTGCTCGGCTTCTACGCGGGGCTGTTCGGCGAGGAGGTGCGCCACTACGACTTCACGTGGCTGCGGGCGATCCCGCCCGGACCGGGGACGAGACCCCACGGGGACAGCGTCTTCATGAACCGGGGCACGACCCGGCAGCTGACCGCGTGGGTCCCGCTCGGGGACGTCGACGCCGAGCTGGGCGGCCTCGTGATGCTGGAGGGCTCGCACCGTCTCGACGACGTCCGGCGGACCTACGGCGACCTGGACGTCGACACCTTCTGCGAGGGCGACGACGGGCCGCGTCCCACCTGGGACGGCACCATCTCCGGCGACCCGCGGGCGCTGCGTGCCGAGCTCGGCCTGCGCTGGGTCACCGGGGACTTCGCGGCCGGTGACCTGCTCACCTTCACCGCCTACACCCTGCACACGAGCCTCGACAACAACACCGACCGGGTCCGGCTCTCGTCGGACTCCCGCTACCAGCGGGCCGGTGAGCCCGCCGACCCGCGGTGGGTCGGGGCCGACCCCGCCGGCCACGGCGCGGCCAGCCAGCGCGGCGTCGTCTGCTGAGCCGGGTGCGCGCCGTACCTCGCGACCGTCGCGTCGGCCCACGTCCCGGCTCGCCGTGATCTACGTCCGGTTCGAGAGTCCCGACATCGACGACCGGGGTCGCCGCCTGGGGGTGTTCGGACTGGTCAACGTCCTCGGCCGGACCGGCCGGCTGACCGCGGAGCAGGAACGGTTCCGGCAGGTCACCAACGCCTGGTACGACGCGGCCTACCCCGATCCCGCGGCCGACGACCCGAGCGTCTACGACGCGCGACTGAACCCGACCGCCGCGGCGTGGTTCAAGTCCACCGCCGAACCCCTGCTGGCGCGGGTCGACGGGTACCTGGCGATCCTGGCGGCCGCCGGCGTGGCGTGTGTCCGTCGGGAGTCCACCGACCCGGGCCGGATCATCTACGAGGACGCCCACCAGGTCGTCGTCGTCCCGGCCTGACGCCGACGCAGGCCGCACGACGCGGGGTCCTCCGCGGGCCGGGCTGCCGCCCGCGGCGAGCGAGGCACGAACCGCTCAGCGCTCGGACCACCCGGGGGACTCTGCCCGTGGGCCGATGTGCCCGGCGTGGATGCGCCGGATGATCGGCCGCGTGCGGGTCGTGGCCGGACCCGGCGGTCACCGGCCGGGTGCTCGCGACCTACCGGGCCGGCTCGCCCCGCGGTCCGGTCGGGGCCGCCCTGGACGTGCTGACCGCGCGCGAGCGCGACGTCCTCGCGCTCATCGGCGCCGGCCGCACCAACCGGGAGATCGCCGGTGAGCTGTTCGTCGGGGAGGGCACCGTCAAGACCCACATCGGCCACCTCTTCACGAAGCTGTCGCGGCGCGACCGCGCCGCCGCCGTGGTCTTCGCCTTCGACCACGGCCTGGTGCGCCCCGACCGGGACCGCTGACCCGGCTCACCTGCCGCGCTCTGCCCACGGTCACAGACCCCGGTCTGGCGGCGGGTCGATGCGAACCACGCCGGGCCGGCGGAGCCTCGACACCATGACCAGCCACCCCGCGGTGAGCACGATCCCCAACCCCGCCGGCGACGCCGGCCCGGACGCCGGCCCCGGCCGCGCCGCCGCACCGTCGGGTGCGAGATCGCGTCCGGGCGCGCCGTCCGGCCGGGACGTGCCCGCATCCACCTCGGTGTTCCACCGGCTCGGGACCGCCGTGGCCCGCCGGGCCCGGCTGGTCCTCGTGGTCGCCGGCCTCGCCGTCGCGGTGTCGGCGCTGCTCGGGGTCGGGGTGTTCGGGCGCCTGCTCGGCGACGGCTTCGACGACCCGGCCTCGGCGTCGAGCCGGGCCTCGGTCCTGGTCGACCAGCACTTCGGGGGCGAGCCCGACATGGTCTTCCTGGTGCACGCCCGGGTCGGCACGGTCGACTCCCCCGCGGCGGTCGCGGCCGGCACCGCCCTCGCCGGCCGGCTCGCCGCCGACCCCCGCCTGACCGGGGTCACCTCCTACTGGACCGGCCGCCCGGCCGGCCTGCGCTCGAAGGACGCCACCGACGCCCTGGTCCTGGCCCGCGTCGCCCCCGACGCCGGGTCGGCCGCGCTGCTCACCGCGGACGGCCACGTCGACACCCCCGCGGTCACCGTCCGCATCGGCGGCGCCGAGGGCACCGACGTCGGCGGCCAGGTGGGCAGGGACGTCGCCCTCGCCGAGACGATCGCGGTCCCGATCACCCTCGTACTGCTGATCCTGGCCTTCGGCAGCCTCGTCGCCGCGCTGCTGCCGTTCGGGGTGGCCCTCGTCGCGATCTTCGGGACGTTCGCCGTGCTGGACCTGTTCACGCACGTGACGAGCGTCAGTGTCTTCGCGCTCAACCTCACCACCGCCCTCGGTCTCGGGCTCGGCATCGACCACGCCCTGCTGATGGTCAGCCGGTTCCGGGAAGAGCTCGGCCGCGGGGTCGACGTCGACGAGGCGGTGGCCCGGACCAACGCGACCGCCGGGCGGACCATCGCGTTCTCGGCGGTCACGGTCGCGGTCGCGCTGTCCGCGCTGCTGGCGGTGCTCGGACACCGGGTGAACGCCGGGCGGGTCCCGGGGGTCGGCGCCGTCCGGGCGGTCGAGGCGCCGTTCTGGGGTCGACTGGCGCGCGGGGTCATGCGCCGTCCGGTGGCCGCCGTCCCGGTCGTCGCGGTCCTGCTCCTGCTCGCAACACCCCTGCTGACGGTGACCTTCGGCAGCCCCGACGACCGGGTCCTGCCCACCGGTGCCGCCAGCCACCAGGTCGGGGACGCCCTGCGCACCGGGTTCGCCACCGCGCCGGCCGTCATCGACGTCCTCGTCGAGGGCCGGCCGACCGCGGCCGCGCTCACCGGCTACGCCCGCACCCTCAGCACCAGGCCCGGCGTCCAGCGGGCCGACACCGCCGACGGCGCCTTCGCCGCCGGGCGACCCGCGGCCGGTGGCGGGGACCCCGCCGCCCTCTCGGCCGCGGGGCTGCAGCGGATCACCCTGAGCAGCGGCCTGGACAGCGCGTCCGGCCCCGGCCAGGACCTCGTCCGAGAGGTCCGCGCGGCGACCGCCCCCGCGGGGACGACGGTGCTCGTCGGCGGGGCGACCGCCGAGCTCGTCGACGCCAGGCACGCCATCGGCTCGCACCTGCTGGAAGCCGCCGTGATCATCGTGCTCACGACGTTCGTGCTGCTGTTCCTGTTCACCGGCAGCGTCGTCCAGCCGGTGCGGGCACTGCTCGGCAACGCCCTCACCCTCGGGGCGACCCTCGGGGTCATGGTGTGGATCTTCCAGCAGGGACACCTGTCCCGGCTCCTGCACTTCACGCCGACCCCGACCGACACGTCGATGCCGGTGCTGCTGTTCTGCATCGCGTTCGGGCTGTCGATGGACTACGAGGTGTTCCTCATGAGCCGGATCACCGAGCTCCACGACGGCGGTGACACCACGGCCGACGCCGTTGCGCACGGCCTGGCCCGGACCGGGCGGATCGTGATCACCGCGGCCGGCCTCGCGATCCTCATCGACGCGACCCTGGTCCGCGGGCTCCTCGTGCCCGCCGCCTTCGGCGCCCTCGGCGACCGCAGCTGGTACGCCCCCCGCGCCCTGCGCCGCCTGCACGCCCGCGTCGGCCTGTACGAGGCCGGGTCCCGCCGCTGACTCGCCGCCCCGCGCGTCCCGCCCCGCGACCCGGACCGGGACGCGCTCGGCGTCGGGCGGGGCCGGGTTCAGGTGAGCCGGACGACCATCTTCCCGGTGTTGGCGCCGCGGAGCATGGTGATGAACGCCTCTGCCGCGTGGGAGATCCCGTCCACCACGGTCTCCTCCATGACCAGGCCCTCGTCCTCGAGTGCGGGCACGGCCTCGGCGAGGAACGCGGGTCGGGCGTCCTCGTGGTCGGAGACGAGGAAGCCCTCGAGCCGTGAGCGGGTGCCCACCAACCGGCCCAGGTTGCGCGGTCCGGGGACGGCTTCCGTGGCGTTGTAGGTCGAGATCGATCCGCACAGGGCCGCGCGCGCGCCCCGGCGCATGGCCCCGATGGCGGCCTCGAGGTGCTCACCGCCGACGTTGTCGAAGTAGACGTCGATCCCCTGCGGTGCGGCTGCGGCCAGCTGCTCGGCGACCGGGCCGCTCTTGTAGTCGAACGCCGCGTCGAAGCCGAGGGTGTCGGTCAGGTGGGCGACCTTGGCCGCGGACCCGGCCGAGCCGATCACCCGCGCGGCCCCCCGGAGCCGGGCCAGCTGGCCGGCGACGGAGCCGACGGCTCCGGCCGCCCCGGAGACGAAGACCACGTCACCCTCGTGGAGCTGCGCGATCCTGGTCAGTCCCACCCAGGCGGTCAGCCCCGGCATCCCCAGCACGCCCAGGTAGGCCGACGGGGGAGCGGCGTCGGTGTCGACCACCCGGGCCGCGGCGCCGTCGACGAGGGAGACCTCACGCCAGCCGGCGTGGTGGACGACGCAGGCGCCCACGGGCACACCGTCGGCCCTGGAGGCGACCACGGTGCCCACGGCCCCGCCGGTCATGACCTCACCGAGGGCGAACGGGGGGGTGTAGGAGGCGACGTCGTCCATCCGTCCGCGCATGTAGGGGTCCACGGAGAGGTAGTCGTTGACCACCAGGAGCTGGCCGTCACCGACGTCGGGCACCGCGGTCTCGACCAGGGCGAACGTGGAGGGGTCGGGCCAGCCGTGGGGGCGCCGGGCCAGCTGGACCTCACGGGAGGTGGTCGGGATGTCGACGGTCACCGGGCCAGTCTGCTCAGCCGGAGCGGGGCCGACCACCGCGGCCCGCGCCGGCGCGGGCCGGTCGACGCCCGGGACCTCACCGCTCGACGGGACGACCCCGTCCGGCTCGGAGTACGCCGCGGCGGACCACCCGCTGCGCCGTCAGCGGGTGGCGACGAAGTGCGCCAGGGCCGGCATCACCGCCCGGACGAGGGCGAGGTCGTGGCCGGCTGCCGGCCTCTCGACCGTCGGCCGGTACCCCCGCCCGCGCAGGATCGCGGCGAAGCGGGCCGTCTCGGACCGCGTCAGGGGCAGGGGGTCCCCGGAGCCGTCGGCGAGGAGGAACCGCTGGGAGCGGCGGGCGAACACCAGGTGGTCCGGGCGGTGGCGGAGCCGGGCGTACCGGTCGGTCCCGAAGACGCCGTCGGGGTCGTCGAGGTGGAAGTAGCCCGCGATCGCGCCGATCGAGCCGTAGAGGCCGGGGTGGCGCAGACCCACCATGGCCGCCCCGAAGCCGCCCATCGAGAACCCCGCGATGACCCGCTCGCGCACCGCCCGCTGCGCCGAGCCCTCCACCGCGGTCCGCAGGTGGGTCGTGAGCCAGGTCTCCAGGCGCCACTGTCCCTGCACGTCGTCGCCCCACTCGGTGTCGGTCCGCGCCGTCGCCCGCATCGCTGTGCCGACCGGCGTGACCAGCACCAGGGGCTGGCCGAGCGCGGTCGCGGCGGTGAACAGCGCGGTGGTGGCCCCGGACACCTCCAGGTCGGCCGCGGTCCCGGGCAGTCCGTGCAGGAAGTACACGACCGGCACCGCGGCGTCGGTCAGGTGCGCCGCCTCGAGGTAGGCGACCCGGGTGTTGCGGGTCCCGGTGGCCGAGGCCGGGTCCTCGACGCGGAGGACCCGGGTGCGGTGGGCCGGCCTCCGGGTCGCCGCCGTGACCGCCACCGGCGTGCCCAGCGTGCCCATCGACGCCACCGCCCCG
>CAXSIB010000143.1:0-7677 GCA_964237095.1 uncultured Actinomycetales bacterium | reverse complement strand
AGACCGGTCATCAGAGCGAGATCGCTGGCGCAGAGGTCCGTGATCATCTGGCAGATGCCGGTCACCAGGTCCGTCCGCAGAGCGCCCGTGTCGGGCAGCTCGACGGCGTGCTCGAGGCGACAGGTGAGAGCCGAGGCCACCAGGGCGGCCTTGGAGTCCCAGCGTCGGTAGATGGTGGCCTTCGACGCCCGTGCCCGCCGGCCGATCGCGTCCATGGTGACGTGGTCGTAACCCACCTCGCCGACGAGATCCAGTGCGGCTTGCATGATCGGGGCGTCGCGGCCCGGGTCCAGGCCTCGACCGTGGGAGGCGGTCGGGTCTGCGGAGCTGGCCGCCCCCGCGGTGGCGGTGGCGGTGGTGGTGGTGGTCGGAGCGCCCGGGTCAGTGGGCAGCGGGGTGACGTCGACGGTCATCGGGCTGCCTCTCGGACCGGCTGTCCTGGTGGGTACCGGCGGTCTCGGTGGTTCCGGGTCTCGGTGGGCACTGGCGGTGCACGAGACCGAAGCTAGGCCGCCCCCAGGCGAAACGCAACCGTTTCGTTCCGCCTGTGGACCACATGGGTGGCCCGGCGGCGGTCCGACCCGGGAGGATGGCCGCGTGCACATCGAAACGGTCCAGGGTGACATCACCACGCAGGACACCGACGTGATCGTCAACGCGGCGAACTCGGCGCTGCTCGGGGGCGGCGGGGTGGACGCGGCGATCCACCGCGCGGCGGGCCCGTCGCTGCTGGCGGAGTGCCAGGCGCTGCGCGACACGGTGCTCCCCGACGGGCTGCCGGTCGGGGACGCGGTCGCGACCGGCGCCGGGGACCTCGCCGCGAGGTGGGTCGTCCACACGGTCGGCCCGAACCGCCACGCCGGGGAGACCGACCCGGCCCTGCTGGCGTCCTGCTTCACCCGGTCCCTCGAGGTCGCCGGCGGGCTCGGGGCGCGGTCGGTGTCGTTCCCGGCGATCAGTGCCGGCGCCTACGGCTGGGACGTCGAGGTGGTCGCCCGCACCGCCGTCGCCGCCGTCCAGGCCGCGCCCCCGAGCAGCGTCGAGCTGGTGCGGTTCGTCCTGTTCAACACCCGGGGCCGCAAGACGATCGACAAGGTCCTGCGCGACCAGCGCACCTGACCGGGCTGTCCGGTCTCCGGGGGTCGGCCGACGGTCAGTCGACGGGCGCGCCGAGTGCGGTCCGCAGCGCCGCGCAGCACGCCGACGCCGGGTCCAGGTGGTCCTGGTGGCCGGCGCCCGGGATCTCCACGAGCGTGCAGTCGTCCCCGGCCGCCAGCGCCGCGTCGCGGTAGGTCGTGCTCTGGCTGAGCGGGACGGTCTCGTCCGCGCTGCCGTGGATGAGCACCGACCGCACCCCGGTCGAGAGCAGGCGCAGCGGGTCGGCCACGGCGTAGCGGGGGTCGACCTCGGTCGGGGGGCCGTCGACGAGCTCGACCGACGCGTCGTCCCCGAGGTGCTCGGCGGCGGCGAGGGTCAGCGCGCCGACGCCCGCCTGGCTGACCACCAGCGTCGGGCGCAGCGACTCCGGCCGCGCGGCGAGCCCGTCGACCTCCGCGGCGGCCAGCGCCGCCCCCGACGGCTGCCCGTTGCGCGACGCCAGCCAGAGGACGAGGTGCCCGCCGGCGGAGTGCCCGACGAAGGACAGCCGGGCCCGGTCGACGCGGTCCGCGAAGAGCCCCCGGGCCAGCTGGTCCGCAGCGGCGGCGACGTCGGCCAGCGTGGCCGGCCACGGGCTGCTCGACGGCCGGTAGTCCGGCACCCAGCAGAGGAACCCGCGCCCGGCGAGGTCGGCCGCGACGGCGTCCTCGAGGCTGCGGTCGTAGCCGCCCCGCCAGTAGCCGCCGTGCACGAGCAGCACCGTCGGCAGCAGGGTGGTGGTCGCCCCCGCGCCCGGCGGCAGCCACCACTCCCCGGCCTGCAGGCGGTCCTGGCCGTAGGACTCGACGACGCGGCTCGTGCCGGCGGCGACGTGGGGGGCCGGCGGGTACCTGCCCAGCGCCCGCAGGACCGCCGCGACCGGCGCCGTCCCCGCGAACCTGATCCCCGTCGCCTGCAGCCACCGCTTGGCCGGGTGTGCGGTCATCGGCGGACTCTCTCACGGCCCGGGTCGGCTCAGGCTCAGCTCCCGGCGGCGGCCGCCCGCACGGTCGCCCGCAGGCGGTCCCCCTTGGCCCGGGCGGCCGCCTCGAGCTCGGCCTGGAAGTCCGTCATCCGCTCCCGCAGCTCCTCGGCGGCGGGGGTGGTGCCGGCCGCGAGGATGCGCACCGCGAGCAGGCCGGCGTTGCGGGCGCCGCCGATCGAGACCGTGGCGACCGGCACCCCGGCCGGCATCTGGACGATCGAGAGCAGGGAGTCCAGCCCGTCGAGGGTGGCCAGCGGGACCGGGACGCCGATCACCGGGAGCGGGGTCGCGGCCGCCAGCATCCCCGGCAGGTGGGCCGCGCCACCGGCCCCGGCGACCAGCACCCGCAGCCCCCGCCCGGCCGCCCCGGTGGCGTAGTCGAGCATCGCCTGCGGCATCCGGTGCGCGGACACGACGTCGACCTCGTGCGGGATGCCGAACTCCGCCAGCACGGCCGCCGCCGCGGACATCACCGGCCAGTCGGAGTCCGAGCCCATGACGACACCGACCACGGCCCCGTCCGTGTCGGCGTCGGCGTCGGCGTCGGCGTCGTGAGGGTCGTGGGCGTGGTGGCCGGCGCTCATCCGTCGATCCTGCCCGCGAAGTAGTCCGCGGCGTGCCGGCACCGGGCCCGCAGCTCGGCCAGGGTCTCCCCCGGGGACACGCCGTCGCCGGTGGCGGTGACGTGGCCCACCTTGCGGCCCGCCACGACCGCCTTGTCGTAGAGGTGGACGCGCAGCGCCGGGTCGCGGGCCTGGACGTGGCGCAGGCAGGACGGCAGGTCCGGGACGTCGCCGCCGAGGACGTTGACCATCACCGTCCACGCCGACCGGGCCCGGGGGGAGCCGAGCGGCAGGTCGCACACCGCGCGCAGGTGGTTCTCGAACTGCGACGTGACGGCGCCCTCGATCGTCCAGTGGCCGGTGTTGTGCGGGCGCATCGCGAGCTCGTTGACCGACAGCTCCCCGTCGTCGGTCTCGAACAGCTCGACGGCCAGCAGCCCGACCACGCCGAGCTCGCCCGCGGTCTGCAGGGCGATCTGCTGGGCGCGGGCGGCGAGCTCCGGGTCGAGGTCGGGGGCCGGGGCGACGACCTCGACGCAGATGCCGTCACGCTGCACCGACTCGACGACGGGATAGGCGACCGCCTGGCCGGCGGGCGAGCGCGCGACCAGCGCCGACAGCTCGCGGCGGTAGGCGACGAGCTCCTCGGCCAGCACGGGCACGGCGCTCGCGAAGGGGCTGCCCGGGTCCTCGACGCCGCCGACCGCGGGAACCCCGTCCGGCCCCGGCAGCCACACCCCGTGCCCGTCGTACCCGCCGCGACTGGTCTTGAGCACGACCGGCGCGCCGATCTCCACGGCGAACGCCCGGGTCTCCGCGGGGTCCCGCACGACCCGCCAGCGGGGGCACGGCAGCCCGAGCGCAGTCAGCCGCTCCCGCATGGCCACCTTGTCCCGCGCGTACAGCAGTGCCTCCGGGCCCGGCGCGACCGCGACCCCCGTCGCCCGGACGGCGGCCAGGGCCTCCGGGGGCACGTGCTCGTGGTCGAGGGTGATGACGTCGCAGTCGGCCGCGAACGCCAGCAGCGTCGCGGCGTCCGGCCCACCGAGGGTGACCGCGGGGGCGACGAGCCCGGCGGACGAGCCGGGGGCCTCCGCGAGCAGGCGGAACCGGACCCCGAGGGAGATCCCGGCCTGGTGGGTCATCCGCGCCAGCTGCCCACCGCCGACCATGCCGACCCGCAGACCCACCGGCGGTGGGACGCGGCCCGGCGGCCCGGCCGGTCCGGCGACCGGCTCGACGGCCGCGGCGGCCGGCTCGGCGACCGGTCCGGCTCCGTCCACGGCCCGGTCCTGCACGTCGTCGACCACGGAGCGGAACCCTAGTGACGGCGGTCCCGTCCGGGTGGCGGACGGGTACGAACGGGAGTCGGCCCCTAACCTGGGTTGACCCTTCGAGGGCCGGATCGAGCCCCCCACCAGAACGGACCGACGCGTGAGCACACCGGACGACGCCTTCCCGGCGGAGCGGGCCACGACCCCCGTGGCCACCCCGGCCACCCCGGCGACCCCGGCGACCCGGGCGGGAGGACCCGACGTCGAGCCGGACCGGCACCGGCCGGTGGCGAGCACCACGGCGCCGCACCTCATCGGGGACAACCTGGTCATCGCCCTCGTCCGGCGGCTCTACCGGGAGGCCGCCAAGTTCGGGGCCGTCGGGCTGGTCTGCGCGGTCATCGACCTCGGACTGTTCAACGCCCTCGACTTCACCGGCGCCCCGCTGCACGACCACCCGCTGACCGCGCGGACCCTCTCGGTCGTCGCGGCGACCGTCGCGAGCTACGTCGGCAACCGCTGGTGGACGTGGCGGGACCGCGAGCGCGCGGGCCTGGCCCGCGAGTACTCCCTCTTCTTCGCGATCAACCTCGTCGGCCTCGGGATCAACCTCGGCGTGCTCGCGTTCGCCGAGTACGCCCTCGGCTTCCACTCGGGGATCACCCGGAACCTGGCCAACGTCGTGGGGATCGGGATCGGGACGCTGGTCCGGTTCTTCGCCTACCGGCGCTGGGTGTTCCGGGAGTCCACGCCGGACCAGTCCCCGCCGACCCGGCCGGGACCCCCGTCGCCGACCACCGCCGTGGCGTCGTCGTCGACCTCGTCCTCGTCCCCGTCGTCCCCGTCGTCCCAGGCCGCGGTGGAGCCGATCGGTCCCCGCCCCGTCTGAGCCGGCTGACCCGGCTGACCCGGCTGACCCGGTGAGCCGCTCGGCCGGCCGGCGCCGCCCGCGGTCGGGAGGCGGTCGGCTCCGGGTGCGGCGTCCTGCGTGGCCCGCGCCCGGCGGAGGTCCCGGCGGTCCCGCCGGCCGGCCAACCCGGCCCGGCCGTACTCCGGCCGCTCCCGGGCCGGCTGCTCGGGCGTCGGCTCGGACACCGCCTCGGCCGCGGCCCGGTGGCGACGACCCCGGCCCCGCCCGGCGTCCCGGCGTCCCGCGACGGCGGCTGCCTCAGCCCGGTCGCGCTCGGTCGGGTCGTCGCGGTCGAAGCGCTGCGGGCCGTAGCAGAGCTCGGTCAGCGCGGTCTCGAACTCGTCGACGTGCGGGATGTCGTCGAACACGATGTCGCCGGTCTCCCCCGCGGTCTGCACGATCAGCGTCCCGCAGCGGCACAGCCGATCCCACAGCGACCGGTCGTAGGACACGTCGGCGATCCGGCTCAGGGGCAGGTCGCGCCCGGTCCGGCGCACCACCCCGGCGCGGTGGGCGAGGCGGCGGTCGGTGATCGTGAACGTCTCGTGGAACCACTGCAGGAACGGCCAGACCGTGAGGCGGAGCACGAGCAGCGCCGCCACCGCCACGATCGCGAGCTCCCCGTCGTGGCGGTGGCGGCCGGCCGGCAGCACCGCGCCGCCGAAGCCGGCCAGCGCCATCACGAACAGCAGCAGGAACACCGGCCCGACGAGGGCCTTCCAGTGCGTGCGCACCGAGAGCACGACGTGCTCCCCGGGTGCGAGTGACTTCGCGCGCAGGCCCATCCCCCGATGATGCCCGAGGACGCCCCGCCGGCCGGCTCGGCCGCGGGTCGCCGCCGTCACGATCCGGTGACAGGCGCCGGGACCGCTCTCGGGCCGGTGGTCGGCGGTGGCCGGCCTGTGGTCGCCGGCCTGTGATCGCCAGCGGTGGGCGGCCGGCCGGTCAGGCCGCCCGGACGCGGCCCAGCAGCTCGGCGAGCGCGGCGTCGTACTGGAGCCGGCGGGCACGGTGGCGGGCCTCGGCGGAGTCGGCGTGCGCGGCGTCGAAGAACCCGATCTCGGCGATGAGGTTGTCGGTGACGTAGAGGACGGCGGCGGCGGGGATGCCGAAGTGCGCACCGACGGCGAAGGTCAGCGCGGCCTCCATCTCCACCCCGAGGTAGCCCGCCGCCGACCAGGTCGTGACGTCGTCCCAGGTCTCCGCGAGCAGCGCCTCGCAGGTCGTCGTCGGGCCCTGGGCGACGGCGACCCCGGCCGCTCGCAGCCGGCCGGCCAGCGACGCGGCGAGGGTCGGGTCCGGACGCAGGTCGGGCGGCTCGACGCGGTGGTACATCCATGCGGAGTGCGTGCCCCGCGACACCGTCGGCACGATGAGGTCCGCGGCCTGCAGCTGCGGGGCGAGGCCGCCCACCGTGCCGACCAGCACCAGCGCGCGGGCGCCGAGCAGGGCGGCGGCGTGCAGGTACTGCGACATCACCGCGGTGCCCATCACCGGGACGAACCAGATCCGGTACCCGTCGACGAGGAACTCCCGTGCGTGGCCGAACTCGGGGATCTCGACCCGGCGCAGACCCCCCGGCCCCACGCCGGCGGCGACGTCGCCCAGCCCGGCGTCGGCCAGCGCCTGCACCAGGTACGGCTGGTGGACGGAGTCCCCGAGCAGGTCCCAGGCCCCCGACGCGAGCACGGCGTCGACCCGGTGGTCGGGGGCGAACCCGACGTGCCGGCGCAGTCGCTCCGCGGTCAGGTCCTGGTACACCCGTCACCCCCTCTCGGCCCGTGGCGACGTCACCGCGCGTCCCCGTCGGCACCGGCTTCGTCGTCCTGGTCGTCGTCGTCGTCGTAGATGCTGCCGACCGCGGGCGCGCTCGTCCAGGCCGTCGGTGGGTAGGTGGGCATCCAGTGCCACCAGGCCCGCGCGCCGACGAAGAAGACGGCGAGCCAGTGCCCGAACAGGGCCGAGAACAGCAGGTCCAGGTAGTCGAGCCCGCCGTCCACCACGAGGGCGAGGATCTGGGGGGTGGCCGCGACCGCCCCGACGAAGAGGCCACCGGCCAGCCACCAGTACTCGGACCGGCCGAGGCCGAGCCTCGACAGCACGAGGACGACCGCCACCGCCAGGACGACATCGAGGCCGAGCTCCCCGAGCTCCGCGGGGAACGGGACGAACGAGCGGAGCGACCGGTGTTCGGGTCGGAACAGGAACTCGTGCAGCAGCGCCGTCTGCACACACCAGGCCGGCACCAACGCGATCAGGGAGATCGTGGCGGCGCGACGCACCGCTGCGCCCCGGGTCACCGGGCCGCCCGTGGGCCCGGCCGGCCGGGCGGGCCGCCGCGGGGGTCCCCGGTGAGCCCGACGCGCCGGCAGGACCGAAACCGGCCGTGCGCGACGAGCGTGACGTGCCCGCAGAACCGGCCGGGCCCGCCGTCCCGGCCGGGTCCGACGTGCCGGCTGTGCCCGACGTGCCTGCGCAGCCGGTCCGCGGTCCTGCTCCGGTCCACCGCGCCGTCCTCGTCAGAGCTCTCAGGAGGCCAGTCAACCGGCCGGGTGGTCTCTCTCGGCAGACCAGTCAACCGGCCGGGTGGCCCGGTAGGCACAGCTCGGACGGTGCCCTGTCGAGATCGACAGCGTCGACCGACAGGACACCGCCCGCGGCCGCAGGCGGCCGGTCAGCGCAGGAACGACCTCGGGGACATCAGCGCCGGTGGTCTCACCGGCGCGGTGGGACGGTCAGCGGGGCCCGGCCTCGTCGTGGCCGCCGAGGCGGAACTCGACCCGGGCGGGGAGCTCGGGGTCGTCGAGG
>CAXSIB010000142.1:0-7687 GCA_964237095.1 uncultured Actinomycetales bacterium | reverse complement strand
CCCTCGACCAGGTCGGAGACGTAGCAGACCGAGCGGGTCTGGCTGCCGTCGCCGGCGATCGTGATCGGCTCCCCCGCGAGGGCCTGGCGGACGAAGGTCGGGATCGCGCGGCCGTCGAACGGGCGCATCCGCGGCCCGTAGGTGTTGAAGATCCGCACGATCCCGGTGTCGACGCCGTGGGTCGAGCGGTAGGCCGTCGTGAGGGCCTCGGCGTAGCGCTTGGCCTCGTCGTAGACCCCGCGCGGCCCGATCGGGTTCACGTGGCCCCAGTAGGTCTCCGGCTGCGGGTGCACCTGCGGGTCGCCGTACACCTCCGACGTCGACGCGAGCACGAGCCGGGCGCCCTTGTCCATCGCCAGCCCGAGCGCGTGCCACGTCCCGGTCGAGCCGACCTTCAACGTGTGCAGGGGGAACTTCAGGTAGTCCACCGGCGACGCGGGACTGGCGAAGTGCAGGACGAGGTCGACCGGGCCGGGCACGTGCACGTAGTCGGTGATGTCGCAGCGGAGCAGGCGGAACAGCGGGGACCCCGCCAGGTGCGCGACGTTGGCCGGGCTGCCGGTGAGGAAGTTGTCCAGGCACACGACCTCGACCCCGCGGCGGACGAGCTCGGTGCACAGGTGGCTGCCGAGGAAACCGGCGCCGCCGGTCACCACCGCCCGGTGCAGCTCGCGCCGCTGCTGGTCCTGACCCATGTGCCCCCCGCGCTGTCCGTGCTCCCCGACAGCTGCGACGGTAACGGCCCCGGCCCGGGTGATCGAGTCGAGACCGGGTCAGGCGCGGACCACCGCCGCCGGCACCGGGTCGGCGCGGAGGTCGACGCGGGGCTCGACCCGCAGGTCGACGGACAGGTCGACGGACAGGTCGACGGACGGGTCGGGATCCGGGTCCACCCGGCGGTCGAGCCACTCCTCCAGGTCCGCGATCGGCAGCGGCCGCGCGAGGAAGTACCCCTGCACCTCGTCGCAGCCGTAGCGGGCCAGGGCCTCCCACGCCGCCGCGTCCTCGACGCCCTCGGCCACCATGCACAACCCGAGGCTGTGCGCGAGGGAGACGATGCTCTCCACCAGTGCCGCCGCGCGCGCGTCCCCGGCCATCGCGAGCACGAAGGACTGGTCGACCTTCAGCTCGTCGATGGGCAGCTCGCGCAGGTAGGCCAGCGAGGAGTAGCCGGTGCCGAAGTCGTCGACGGCGATCGTGACGCCGTGCGCGCGCAGCTCGGACAGGACGAGCCGGGCCCGGTCGCGGTCCGCGAGCAGGAAGTCCTCGGTGATCTCCAGCTGCAGCGCGCTCGCGGGCAGCGCCCGGGCCGCGAGCAGGCCGCGGACCTGGTCGGCCAGGTGGGCGTCGACGAGACTCGACGCGGACAGGTTCACCGCGATCTTCAGCGGCCGGCCGGCGGCGGCCCACGCGACGGCCTGGTCGAGGGAGATCTCCAGCACCGCCTGGGTGATCGCGGCCATCAGCCCGGACTCCTCCACCAGGTCGAGGAACGCGGCCGGGTACAGCAGGCCGCGCGTCGGGTGGTCCCAGCGGACCAGGGCCTCGACGCCGGTGACCCGGCCGGTCCGCGGGTCGGCCTTCGGCTGGTAGTGCACGACGAGCTGGTGCTCGGCGACGGCGACCCGCAGCTCGGCGACGGTCCGCAGGCGCAGCTCGCGGGCGGCGTCGCCGGCCGGGCTGAACACCCGCTGCCCGCACCGGTCGTTCTTGGCCTGGTACATCGCGACGTCCGCGCTGCGCAGCAGGACGCTGATGTCCGAGCCGTGGCGCGGCCCGAGCGCGATCCCGGTGCTCACGCCGATCACCAGGCCGATGCCGGCCACGGCGAACGGGGTGTCCAGCGCGGCGCGGAGGCGGACGGCCACGGCGAGGGCGGCGGCCTCTCCCGCGTCGGTGAGCAGGATCGCGAACTCGTCGCCCCCGAGCCGGCCGATCAGGTCGACCGCACCCAGCTCGGCCTTCAGCCGCGAGCCGACGAGGGTGAGCAGCTCGTCGCCGGTGTGGTGGCCCAGGCTGTCGTTGACCTCCTTGAAGCGGTCGAGGTCGAGCAGCAGCAGGGCCCGCGGCCGCCCGGGGTCGACGGCCAGCTCAGCGGCCACGGCCCGGTAGAAGCCGCGGCGGTTCATCAGCCCGGTCAGCTCGTCGGTCCGGGCCAGGCGGCGGCTGTCGGCCAGGTGGCGGACCTCGCGCACCGTCAGGACGAGGCGGGCGAGCGCGGCCACGACCGCGGCGGAGGCCAGCACCGTCGCGGCCGTGCCGCCGGCGTGCCCGGGGCGCACGTCGAGCAGGGCGACGTCGGCGAGGACCAGGAGCACGGGCAGGACGACGAGCTGCCAGCTCAGCGGCTCCCCCGCGGTGTCGAGGTAGGGGTCGCCCGGGCGGTCACGGCCGACCTGTCCGACCCGGCCGGACCGGCGGACCGGCACCGCGAGTGCGGCGACCAGCAGCGCGACCGTCCAGAGCCCGTCGATCCAGCCGCCCGGGACGTAGGCGTCGCGGCTGTCCACCAGCAGGTACGCGGTGTCCGCGACCCCCGTCGCGATCATCGACCCCGCGAGGAGCCAGACGACGCGGTCGCGGGCGCCGCCGACCACCAGGGCGGCCACGATGACGGCGAGCAGCGCCACGTCGCCGATCGGGTAGGCCAGGTTGACCGCGGCCAGGCCCACGGCCCCGTCGGAGATCGTCAGCACGGGGGCGAGGACGGTCGCGCAGGCCAGCGCGGCCGTCGTCAGCCCGGCGATGGCACCGTCCAGCCAGGCGCCGGCCGAGACCGGCCCGCGGCGCTGGCGCAGGACGAGGGCCAGCCCGACGTAGGTCAGGGGGTAGAACGCCAGGTAACCCACGTCGGCGATGCTCGGGTCGGGGATGGGGTGCTGGGCCTGGACGACCCAGGACCAGACCCCCTGCGCGACGGCCTGGACGAGGATCCCGGACCCGATGCACCGCCAGCCGGCCCTCGCCGGTGACCGCTGGGCGCGGGCGAGACACAGGACACCGGCCAGCAGCCACGCCGCGACTTCGAGCACGCCGTCGAGCGCCGGGCTGTAGCCGGGATGCGGCCGGACCCCGGGCACCGCCGCCACGAGGTACGCGGCCACCAGCACCGCGGTCGCCCACGCCAGCCCGCGGACGAGGGCGCGCTCCCGGCGCCCCGCCGACGGTCGCGCCCCCGGCAGCCGGGCGTCGGGGTCGGACACGGCTCGGACGTCAGGCCGGCAGGCTGATCTCGGTGTCCGGGACGTACGCGAGGCGCTCACCGACGGTCCGCAGCACCGAGAGTCGGGCCACGTACGCCGCCCGGCGCCGGTGCACGACCCCGACCGGCTCGGCGGCGGGCTCCACGGGGTCGTGCTCGAGGACCGCGTCGAGGGCGTGGCGGAGCAGGACGAGGGCCTCGGCGCGCAGCTGGGAGATCCGGGACTCGGTGACCCCGAGGTCGGCCGCGAGCAGCGCCATCGGCTGCTCCTCGAAGAAGTAGCCCTGCACGACGCACCGCAGCCGGTCGGGGAGGGTGGCGACGGCGTCGCGGAGGTAGGCCATCCGCTCGCGGTGCAGCAGCACGACGTCGGGCTCGACCGGGCGGGGCCCGGGGAGCCCGTCCAGGGTGTCCCCGGCCATGACGTGCAGCGAGGTCAGCGACGCGCGCGCGACGTCGCAGGCGTGGTCGGCGAGCTGGGCGCGGGTCAGGCCGGTCGCCGCGACCATCTCGTCGCGGCTGGGCAGGTGCCGCAGGGTGACGCACAGGCGGTTGCGGACCTCGTCGAGCTCGCGGTCCCGGCGGCGCACCGAGCGGCTGGCCCAGTCCATGTCGCGCAGCTCGTCGAGGATGGCGCCGCGGATGCGGCGGCCGGCGAAGTGGACGAACGGGACGCCGCGGTCGGGGTCGAACGACCGCGAGGCCTGGACCAGGGCGAGCATCCCGGCCGAGACGAGGTCGTCGCGCTGGACGTGGCCGGGCAGCCGGCTCAGCGCCTCGCGGACGGCGTGCCCGACGAGGGGCAGGGTGTCCCGGACGAGGGCGTCGGACGCGGCCGTCGCCGCCGGCGTCGCGGGGATCGACGGCACGGCGGCCAGGTGGAGCTGCACTCGCGCGCCTGCGGTCATGGCGCCACTGTGTCCGCTACGGTCACGCTCCGCTTTCGACTGACTCCGCCCTGTGGTTAACGGGAGGCTCGCGTGCGGGCCCCGCGGTGGGCGCGTCCGCTCCCGAGGGCTCCGGTGGGACCGGGCCACCCCTCAGATCGGGGCGGCGGATGCCGACTCTCTCCGTCTGGGTGAGCAGCACGCGAGCCCGGCACGGATCGAGCGACGGGGGCCGGCGGGATGGTGCGGGCAGGGCGCGGTGGCCGGTCCGGGCGCGACGCGTCGGACTCCCCGCACGCCCTCGGCACCCCGGACAGCTCCGACAGCCCGGACGCCGTCCGCGCGCCCGGGCCACCGGCCGCCGGCTCGGCCGGACCCGCGCTGGCCCAGCTCAACGGCATCCTGTGGGACGAGCGCGACCTGCTCGAGGACCTGTTCTTCGCCCTGGGCAGCGAGCAGTGGCTCGCGGCCGGTGGGTACACCCGCCACCTCGACCGCGCCGCCCAGCGGGTCCGGGCGGCCAACGACCGCCTCCGCGACGCCGAGGTGATCCGTGCGGCCGAGTCCGACGCGGTCGCCTCGGGCCTCGGGCTGCCGCCCGCGCCGTCGCTCACCGACCTCGCCGAGTCCGCGGGCGAGCCGTGGCGGACGATCCTGCTCGAGCAGCGCAGCGTCCTGCTCGCCGCCGCCGACGAGATCACCCGGGTGGGCGCGTGACCACGCCACCCGCCGACGGGCCTCCGGCCGGCGTGGGCGACGAGGACGAACAGGTCGACACCGTGGCGGTCCCCGACGCCGACGCCGACGACGCGGAGCCGCCGGCCCCGCCCCGGTCGATCCCGCCGTCGGACGTGGTCGCCCGGATGGTGCCCTCCTCACTGCGGACCTTCCTGAGCTGAGGCACCCGGCCGGGCGGACGGGACGCTCAGGTCCCGCGCCGACCGGCCGATGGACGGGTCGTGGATGCGGCCCTCCGATCGATCGTCAGCGCCCTGCGCGCGCGGGGGCTCGACCCTGCCCAGCTCGACCTGGCCGTCGACAGTGCCTCGGTCACCCACCGCCCGCTGCGCAAGGTCCTGATCGACGACCAGATCATCACCGAGTTCGAGCTCGCGTCGGCGACCGCCGACGCCTACGGCATCGAGGCCGTCGAGCTCACCAACTTCCCGGTCGACCCGGCCGCGATGACCAAGCTGCCGATGACGCTGGCCAAGCGGCACTCGATGCTGCCGATCTCGTTCTCCGACACCTCGATCACCGTCGCGGTCATCGACCCGGGCGACGTCCTCGCCCTCGACGACATCCGTACCGCGACCGGGCTGAAGGTCCGGCCCCTGGTCGTCACCACCGACGACTTCAACCGGCTCATGGGCCGGTTCAACCGGGACAACAACGACCTCACCGAGGCGGCGGCGGCCAACACCGCCGAGGAGCGCCCGGCCAGCGTCTCGGCGATGGTCGAGCTCGACAACGACGCCCCCGTCGTCCGCTACGTCGACTCCCTGCTCGAGCGCGCGATCAACGACCGGGCCTCGGACATCCACCTGGAGCCCACCGAGACCGAGCTGCGCGTCCGGCTGCGCATCGACGGCGTCCTGCACGCCATCGACGCGATCCCCCTCGGCGTGCAGTCCGCGCTCATCTCCCGCCTCAAGATCCTCTCCGGCCTCGACATCACCGAGCGGCGCATCCCGCAGAACGGCCGCATCACCAAGCAGCTCGGCGCCCGCAAGGTCGACCTGCGGGTGGCGACTCTGCCGACGGTGTGGGGCGAGAAGGTCGTCCTGCGGATCCTGGACACCGGCGGCATCGACCTCGAGCTGCGCAAGCTCGGGTTCACCGAGGACAACTACCTCCGGTTCTCGGCGAGCTTCAGCAAGCCCCACGGCATGATCCTCGTCACGGGACCGACCGGGTCGGGCAAGTCGACCACCCTCTACGCGACCCTCACCGAGATCGCCCGGCCCGAGGTGAACGTCATCACCGTCGAGGACCCGGTCGAGTACCGGATCGCCGGGATCAACCAGGTGCAGGTCAACCCGAAGGCCGGGCTGACGTTCGCCGCGGTCCTGCCCGCGATGCTGCGAACCGACCCCGACGTCATCCTGGTCGGTGAGATCCGGGACGCCACCACGGCGCAGCTCGCGATCGAGGCGGCCCTGACCGGGCACCTCGTGCTGTCCACCCTGCACACCAACGACGCCCCGAGCGCGCTGCCGCGGCTCATCGAGATGGGCATCGAGCCCTTCCTGGTCGGGTCGGCGCTGGACTGCGTGCTGGCCCAGCGCCTGGCCCGCAAGCTCTGCGAGTGGTGCAAGAAGACCTACGAGCCGACCGAGACGGAGCTGCAGGGGGCCAAGTGGCCGCTGGAGACCCTGCCGGTTCCGCCCGCGCTGTACATGGCCGCCGGCTGCCGCAACTGCGGGCAGACCGGCTACCGCGGCCGCCTGGCGATCAACGAGGTCATGGTGGTGACCGAGGCGATCGAGTCCCTCGCGGTCGCGCACGCCTCGGCGAGTGAGATCGCGAAGGTCGCCCTGGCCGAGGGGATGATCGGCCTCCGCGAGGACGGCCTGCGCAAGGCGGCGGCCGGCCTGACCACGGTGAAGGAGATCGTCCGTGTCACCGCCTGAGCCGCACAGGTTCCCCTCAGCCGCCGCGGGGGATCCTCGGATCGCCCGCGCCCGGTCCCACGGCCGAGTCCAGCCGTCCCTCCCAGCCCCAGGTGGACCCATGAGAACCGCGAGGCCCCGATGACGGCCATGCTGCTGACCGACGAGCACTACCCGAACCTGTCGGTCGCGAAGCGCGAGCTGGACGAGCTGCTCAACCTGATGGTCGACCAGGGCGGCTCCGACCTGCACATCACCGCCGGCAGCCCGGCCTGCATCCGCGTCAACGGCTCGATGATCCCGCTGACGGACCGGGTCCGCCTGACCCCGAACGACACCGACATGCTGGTCCGGTCGATCCTCAGTGCGGCCGTGTGGGAGAAGTTCGAGGCCGCCCAGGAGCTGGACACCGCCTACACGATCCCCGGCGTCAGCCGCTTCCGGGTGAACGTCTACCAGCAGCGCGGCGCGGTCGGTGCGGTCTTCCGGTCGATCCCCCACCGCATCCGCTCGCTCAATGAGCTCGAGGTGCCGGAGTCCGTCGAGCGCTTCGCCCGGCTCCAGCGGGGCCTGGTCCTGGTGACCGGCCCGACCGGATCGGGCAAGTCGACCACCCTGGCGGGGATCATCGACAAGGCCAACCAGAGCCGCGCCGCGCACATCGTGACGATCGAGGACCCGATCGAGTACCTGCACAAGCACGGGAAGTCGCTGGTCAACCAGCGGGAGATCGGGTCGGACACCGCGAACTTCGCGACCGCGCTGCGCCACGTGCTGCGCCAGGACCCCGACATCATCCTGGTCGGCGAGCTCCGCGACCTGGAGACGACGTCGGTCGCCGTGACCGCCGCCGAGACCGGCCACCTCGTCTTCGCCACCCTCCACACCCAGTCCGCCGCGCAGACCGTCGAGCGCCTGGTCGACATCTACCCCGTCGAGCAGCAGCAGCAGATCCGCTCCCAGGTGGCCTCGTGCCTGCAGGGGGT
>CAXSIB010000141.1:0-7688 GCA_964237095.1 uncultured Actinomycetales bacterium | reverse complement strand
CGGCTGGCACCTGACCGGCACCGTCCTCGCCGCCTACGCCGACGGTGCGGTCAGCGACGCGACCGCGTGGTCCGCCGAGGAGCACCTGATGGCCTGCTCACGCTGCCGATCGTCGTTGGCCACGGTCGACACGGCACCCGTCGACACCGCCGCCGACCCGACCGCCGCCGACACCGATGCCGTCACCGAGCGGCCGATCCCCCGCTCCCGGCCGGATCTGGTGGCGGTCCGGGCGCGCCTGTTGGCCGAGCTGCCCGCGCAGGCCGCCGTCCGCCCGGGGACCGCGACCAGGCGGTTGCGGGTCCTGCTCGGCAACGCACCGGGCCCGTTCCGGGCGTGGACCGGCGCGGTCGCGTTCGTCCTCGGCTGCGCGGCCCTGCTCGACGTCGCCGGTGTCCCCCTCGCACCGGTCGGCGTCGGGGTCGGGGACGGCGTCGGGCCGACGGCCGGGTGGGTGCAGCTGCTCGCGCCGCTGCTGCCGATCCTCGGCGTCGCGTGCGCCTACGGCGCCGCCGACCCCGCCCAGGAGCTGCTGGCCGCGACCCCGTCGGGGGGACTGCGACTGCTGCTCCACCGCTGCACCGCGGTCCTCGGGGTCTCGATCCCCCCGGCGGTGGCCGTCGGCCTGGCCACCGGCGGGGTCGACGGCCTGGCGTGGCTGCTGCCGGCGTTCGCCCTGACGGTGCTGACCCTGGCGCTCGGGTCGGTGATCCGCCTGGACGCCGCCGCGGCGGTGTCGGCCGGGATCTGGGTGGTCGTCATCGGCGGTCCCGCACTCCACGGCACCGTCCCGCGGGCGGTCACCGCCCAGGCCGCGCCCGCCTGGGGGGTGGCCCTGCTCCTCGCGGCCGCGGTGCTCCTCGCCCGCGCCGACCAGCTCCACCGACCCGGAGGCTCCCGACCCGATGGACGCTGATGTGCTGACCGCCCCGCTGGTGACCGTCGAGGACCTGACCGTGCGGCTGCGCCGGCGGACCGTGCTGGACGGGATCACCCTCAGTCTCGGCCCTGGGGTCCACGGGCTGCTCGGTCCGAACGGGGCTGGCAAGACGACCCTCATCCGGGTCCTCGCGACCGTCATCGCCGCCACCGGCGGGTCCGTCCGGCTCCTGCCCGATCCCGCCGGTGGGAACCCGCCGCCGCTGCGGGAGATCCGCCGCCGCCTCGGCTACCTGCCGCAGCAGTTCGGGTTCTACCCCCGTCTCACCGCCCGGGAGTACGTGGAGTACCTGGCCTGGCTGAAGGAGATGCCCCCGGCGGGGGTCCCGCTCGCCGTCGACCGCGCCCTGGCCCGGGTCGGGCTCACCGACCGGGCCGACCACCGGCTCAAGACCCTGTCCGGCGGGATGATCCGCCGCGTGGGGATCGCGCAGGCGCTCGTCAACGACCCTGCGGTGCTGCTGCTGGACGAACCCACCGCGGGCCTGGACCCCGAGCAGCGCCTGTTCTTCCGGAGTCTGGTCCGCGAGGTCGGCCAGGACACCTGTGTGCTGATCAGCACCCACCTGGTCGAGGACGTGGCCGCCGCGTGTGACGACGTCCGCCTCATGGACGCCGGTCGGATCGTGTTCACCGGCTCTCCCGCCGACCTGGCCGGGCTGGCCCCGACCCCGGCCCCGGCCTCGGACGAGAGCGATGCTCTCGGCCATCGCGACGGATCGCCGCTGGAGCGGGGCTACCTCGCCGCGCTGGCCGCCGGCCGCGCGGACCGGGCCTTCCGAACCGGCCGGATGACCAGGATGTCGCGGTGACCGGGACGACCCGGCTGGTCGCCCGGCTCGGGTGGGCCGACGCCCGACGCGGCGGTGCCCTCGCCGCCGGTGCCGTCACCGCAGTCGGGTTCGCTGGGCTGCTGCTGCAGGAGTCCAGCCGCTGGGTGGGTCACTGGTATGCGTTCGCGCTCGCCGTGCAGATCGCGGCACCGCCGCTGCTCGCCCTCGCCGCGGTCTTCGCCGCGTGGCAGGCCGGCCGTGACCGCCGGCGCGGCACCGTCGAGGCCGTCATGCACGGGGCCCGGCCCCGCTGGCAGTCCGCCCTGCTGTCGTGGGCGGTCCTGTCCGTCAGCGCGGGTGCCGGCTTCCTGCTCGCGGTCGGCGTCCTGGCAACGCTGTTCGTGGCCCGGTTCGCCAGCTACACCGGGACCGGGTGGATCCCCACGACGGTGATGGTCCTCCCGGCTCTCGGTGCCGCGACCGCCCTCGGCTGCGCGGTCGGGACCTTCCTGCGGGGACGGCTCGTCGCGCCGCTGCTCGGCGTGGCGGTGTACGCCGGGATCCTGGTCCTCCAGCACGACGGCGGCGGGCCGTCCTGGCTGGTGCTCGGCAGCTACTGGCCCGGCGATCGGACGGCGCGCGTGCCGACCGGTGTCACCGCGCTGCAGGTCGCCTGGTTCGCCGGGGTGGCGGTCGTCCTGCTCGCGATCGCCGCCGTACCCCGTCCCCGGCGGGCGGCGGCCGTCCTGCCGGTCCTGCTCGCCGCCGGGCTGGCCGGGGTCCTGCTGACCGGCTCGATCGGCCCCGACCACTACCCCCACGGGAGCGTGACCGACGTCCGCGCCAGCCAGGCGGTGTGCGAGCAGCACGGGCGGGTCCGGGTGTGCCTCGCCCGGGAGAACGCGTTCCTCCAGCCCACGGTGGGACCGCAGGTCGCCGCCCTCCTGAGCCGGCTCGCCGCCGTCCCCGGCGGCCCCACCACGGTGGTCGACTGGGACATCGACCGGAACGCGGCGCCACGACCGGGCGTCGTCTTCATCGACCCCGGCGGCGCGGTCGGCCTGGACGGGGTGCACGACACCACCTGGGCGAGCCTCGGCAACGACCTCTGGTCCGCGTGCCGGAACGACTCCACCGCCACGAGCGGCACCACCACCGCGGTCCTCGCGTGGGCGCGGCACCGGACCACCCTGGGCGACGGACCGGATCCCTACCCCGCCGGCACGCGCGTCCTGCGCGGACTCGACGCGCTGTCCCCCACCCTGCAGCGGGCCTGGATGATCCGGTACTTCGCCATGAGCCATGCGTGCGACAACCGCCTCGCGGCCCGGCTCGCCGACCCCGCCGACACCCCGGGATGGCGGTGACCGCGGTGGCGGGGAGCGCCCACCGTGGGCTCAGGCTGCACCTGCGGGCCAGGTCCGCGCCGGCGGTCACCGCCGGCCTGCTCACCGCGGCCCCGGTCGCGACGTGGGCCGCCGCCCACCTCCGCGGCCTCCACGGCGGCGGCGGCGACCACCCGATGCAGCTGCTCGCACCGGCCCTCGCCGCGGTGCTCGCGGTGCGGGTCCTCCACGCCGCCGACCCGGTCCTCGAAGGCTCGACCGCCCGTGCGCGTCCCGGCCCACAGGTGCGGCAGGTGATGGCGATCGTGCTGGTCGCCCCCCTGCTGGTGGCCCTCACGGTGGCGGTCACAGGTCACGGTGGCGAGGGGGCCGTCCTCCGGAACACCGTGGGCGGGGTCGCCCTGGCCGTGATCGCCGGCCGGGCCGGCCCCGGGGTCTTCGCCGGACTCCCGGCCGCCGCCTACCTGGCCGCCGTCCACCTCACCGCTCCGATCACCGCCGGTGGGCAGCCGCCCGCCACCCGTGCCGCAGCGGTGCTCACCTGGCCCGTGCGACCCGCGACCGACCACCTGGCCTGGCTCGTCGTCGCCGTCCTCGCCGGTGCCGCTGTCGCCGGCACCGCTGTCGCGTGGACCCGGCCACGGCCTCGAGCCGGTCGCGACTGACTCCTGCGTATCGCCCCGCCATCGGGAACGTCGATGCCGGCGACCGCAGGCCGGGCCGCCGCCGACCACCCGGCTCACCCGTACGAACGGTCGCGGCCCCGTCGCGCGCCGACCGCGAGACCGTCGAACGACCAGGAGACCCGGTGAGCCGGACCGACCGGACAACGCTTGCCGGACGGTGTGACGGGCGGCACACCGTCGCCCGGTGGGGGACGTGCGTGGCGACACGGTGAGCCCGTCCACGGGGCTGGTCGTCGACCGGGAGCAGGACCTCCGACGGGACAGCTCGGCAGCATCGCCGACCCGGAGCGGCCGGCGGGCGAGAGCGTGGGCGGCGGTGACCGCGTGGCTGGTACTGGCCGCGGCGGTCGCGGGATACGGGTGGATGGTGACCCGGGCGCTGCACGCGACCGACCTCGCCGTCTACCGGGGCGCGGTGGCTGAGTGGCTCGGGCACGGCCCGGTCTACGGAGCCACCTACACCGGGCACCACCTGCTGTTCACCTACCCGCCGTTCGGGCTCCTGGCCCTCGGGTGGACCGCGGCGGGACCGTGGCCGGTGGTGGTCGCGGCGTCGGTCGCCGTCAACGTGGCCGCGCTGGGAGTGACCTGCGCGGTGTGCTGGGCGCGCCCGCTCCGAGCCCGGCCGGTGAGAGTCCGGGGCGGATGGCTCCCGGTGGTCGTTGTCACGGTGGGGAGCCTCGCGCTGGAGCCGGTGTGGCGGACGGTGGGGTTCGGGCAGGTGAACCTGGTCCTCATGGCCGCGGTCGTCCTCGACGCGACGGTCGTCCCCCGCCGGTACCGGGGGCTGCTGACCGGGCTCGCGACCGCGGTGAAGCTCACCCCGGCGGTGTTCGTCCTCTCCTTCGCCGCGACCCGCCAGCTGCGGGCGGCGCTGGTCCAGGCCGCCACCGCGCTGGCGGCGACGGTGGCCGCGGCGGTGGTGCTGCCCGGTCCGTCGTGGACCTACTGGACGTCACTGGTGTTCCGGAACCGGACCGGTGGCGCCGGCTACATCGGCAACCAGTCCCTGCACGGCGCCCTCGCCCGCCTCGGGGCACCCGGGACGGGGCCGTGGCTGGCGGCCGCCGCGGTCGGGGTGGTACTCGGGTACACCGCGGTCCGGCGGTGTGTACGCCGCGGGGAGATGGTGACCGCCCTCGCAGTCACAGCCGTGACCGGGCTGGTGGTGTCCCCGGTGTCGTGGAGTCACCACTGGGTGTGGGTCGTGCCGCTGGTCGTGGCCGCGCACCGCGAGCACGCCGCCCGGCCGTTGCGGGCGGCGGCGGCCGTCCTGGCCGCCGCGACCCTCCTGGCCCCGGGCTTGTGGTGGCTGACCCGCCAGCCGGGCGGCGCGCTGCCGCTGCCGTTGCAGGTCGCGGGGTCCGACGCGTACGTCGTCGCCGGTGTGCTGGTGCTCCTCGCGGCGGCCGGCGCGCGGACCCTGCACTCCGTCCACGACATCACCCGCGGCCTCGACCCGGCGGCCGGGCCGGACGATGCCGGACAGGTCGGTCCTCGTCCCGGCCCCGCCGGTCTCGGTTCCGCTGTCCGGCCGCGATGATGTCCGGTACCGATGCCCTCGAGGAACGGACGGTCGTCATGCCGCGGGAGATCATCACGACCGGGGATGCCCCGACCTCACCCCTGTACAGCCAGGGCGTGAAGGCCGGGCCGCAGGTGTTCGTCTCGGGCATCGTCGGCATCGACCCGACGACGGGGCGCCTCGCCGGGGGCGACATCGTGGTTCAGACCCGGCAGGCGCTGACGAACTGCGAGGCCGTCCTGCGGGCCGGTGGCGCTGGGCTCGACGACGTCGTCGAGGTCGGGATCCTGCTGACCCGCTCCGCCGACTTCGCCGGACTGAACGAGGAGTACGCCCGCTGGTTCGCCTCCGACCCGCCGGCCCGCCACGTCGCGAGGCTCGGCGTCGACGTCCCCGGGCTGCTGGTCTCGATCCGCATGACCGCGTACACCGGTTGATCCGGCTGAGCTGACCGCGATGGCCCTCATCCACCAGGCGACCCTGACGCCGTCGAAGATCGAGCTCCTGTCCACGTGGGTCCCCACCCGGCCGTGGCTCGACGGCATCGACGCGTCCGCGCTGACCCCCGTCGGCGCCTACCGGTTCGACGACCCCGACGGTGCGGTCGGCATCGAGACCCACCTCCTCGAGACCGCCCACGGCCGGGTGCTCCAGGTGCCGGTCACCTACCGGGGGGCTCCGCTGCCCGGCGGGGACGAGTGGCTCATCGGCACCACCGAGCATTCGGTCCTGGGCCGGCGCTGGGTGTACGACGCCCTGCTCGACCCGGTCTACCTGCCCAGCCTCGTCGGGGTGATCCGCACCGGCGGCACCCAGGCCGACCTCGACGTCGCGACCGACTCGGGACTGCGGCGGCGGGTTCCCGCCACCCGGGTGTCGGGCAGCGGGTCCGGCGAGTTCCACCCCCCGACCCGGTGGGCGGTCATCCGGTCGACGTCCGGGACGACCACGACCTTCAGCGTGGACGGCGTCCGAGCCGTCGTCCGCCACGTGATCGAAGCCCACGACCGCGCGCCCGACGACGCGGACGCCCTGACCGGGATCTGGCCCGGGCAGGAGGTCCCCGCCCTGCTGGCCCACGTCGGGCGGCCCTGAACGCGGATGGACCGTCCCGTCACCCCGGCCGCCCCACCCGTCCGGCCACACGTGATCCTCACCGTCGCGGCGGTGCTGATGCTCGCCGCCGCGGTGGCGCTGGTCCTGCACGGCGCTCTCGGTCCGGCGCCCGCCGACCGGTTCGTGGACGCCCAGGTCTACCGACTCGGCGCCGACGCGGTGCTCCACCACCACGACCTGTACACCGTGATGTCCAGGCAGGGCGCGCTGTTCACCTATCCGCCGCTCTCGGCGTACCTGTTCACCGTGCTGCTCCCGTTCGGGGTGACCGGCGCCGGACTCGTGCTCGCGGCGCTCACCGTGCTCGCCGCGGCCGTGATCACCTCCTTGTGCCTGTCCCGGGCGGGTCGGCCCGGCCGGCCGCCGAGTGCCGTGGTGGCCTGGACGATGGCGGTGGTCGCGGTGTGCCTTCCCCTGCAGCCGTTGACGAACACCGTCTCCTTCGGGCAGATCGGGGTCCTGCTGGCCGGGCTGGTCACCGTCGACCTGCTGACCTCGACCCGGCTGCCCCGCGGGGTCCTCATCGGGGTCGCGGCCGCGGTGAAGCTCACCCCCGCCCTCTTCCTCGTGCACCTGTGGGTCAGCGGCCAGCGGCGGGCGGCGGTGGTCGGCACCGCGACGGCCGCCGGGCTCAGCCTGGCGGCCGCGGTCGTCTCCCCCGCCGCGTCGCGGGTGTACTGGGGTTCGGCGCTGTGGCAGACCGGGCGGGTCGGGGCGAGTGACGGCCCCCGCAACCGATCCCTGTGGGGACTGGACCAGCGGCTGCTCTCCGACCACACCGCCGCCCTCGCGGTGACGCTCACGGCCGGCGCCGCGCTCACGGTGTGGGGGTCGAGCCGTGCCCGCCGCTGCCACCGCGGGGGCGATGACGTCACCGCCCTCGCGGTGGTCGGCTGCCTGACCTGCCTGGTCTCCCCGATCACCTGGACCCACCACCTGGTGTGGCTCGTCCTCGCCCTGGTCGTGCTGGTCGCCCGCGGCGGCCGCTGCCTCGCACCCGCCGTGCTGCTGCTGTGGGCGGTCCTCCCCGAGCCGGCCCTCTTCGCCACCACGGTCGCGACCCAGCCCAACGTGCAGGTCGTCGCCCTGGTGGTCGCCGTCCTCGTCCTTCCTGAGTCCGGCCGACGACTCAGCTGGAGTCGTAGGCCGCGCCGAGCTGGGCGCAGGCCTGCGCAGGCGTGAGCCCGGTGGGGGCGGGGAACACCGCGCGCCCGCCGCCGGTCTGGTCCGGGGCGGCCGGGTAGCCGCACGCGACGAGGTTGTCCGGGACTGTCCCGCCGGTGGCCTGCCAGTAGCGGGCGCA
>CAXSIB010000140.1:0-7699 GCA_964237095.1 uncultured Actinomycetales bacterium | reverse complement strand
CGACACCGCGCCGGCGTGGTCCCCGGACGGCAGCCGCCTCGCGTTCCTCTCCGACCGCGCCGAGCGGGGCACCGCCGGGCTGTACGTGCTGGGCGCCGAGGGCGGGGAGGCGGCGCCGGTCGCGGTCCGCCGCCGCGCGGTCGGGGCGTTCGCGTGGTCCCCGGACTCCCGCACCCTGGCCTTCCTCGCCCCGGACGAGCCCGACGCCGAGGCCGACCGCAGGGAGAAGGAGCGCGACGACGCCGACGTGGCCGGGGAGGACCTCCGCCGCCACCGGCTCTGGACGGTGCCCGCCGGGCCGACGACCGGGGCGGCGACCGGGGCGGCGACCGGGGCGGCGCCGGAGCCCGCGCCGGTCGCCCACACCGACGGCAGCCGGCACCTGGCCGCGGTCCGCTGGCACCCGGACGGCCGGTCGGTCGCCGTCCTGTCCCAGCCGACCCCGGAGCTCGACGCCACGATCGACGCCGTCGTCCAGCTCGTCGCGATCCCCGGCGACGGACCGGCCGGCGATCCCGGCGCCGTCGTCACCGTCGGTGCCGTGCCCTGGGCCGAGGACCTCCGCTGGACCGCCGACGGGTCGGCGATCGCCGTGCTCGCCCCGCACGAGCGGGAGGCCCAGTCCTCCACGACGGTCTGGGTGGTCGCACCGGCGGCGGGCGCGACCCCGACCGTCCTCGGGCCGACCCTGGACGAGACGGTCTGTGCCGAGGCGGTCGCGCCCGCCGCCGGACCGGAGCCGACGGCGGTCACGGTGACCGTCGCGGACGGCCTCGGGACCCGCCTCGAGCTGCGCGCCGCCGGCGCCGACCCGCGCCCGGTGTGGTCGACGGACACCGAGGTGTACGCCGCCGACGTGGTGCACCTCGCATCCGGACCCGACGGCCCGGCCGGCCCCGTGCTCGCGGTGGTCGCGCCGCTGGACGGCGGCCTCCCGGAGGTCTGGGCGGGGCCGCCCGGCGGGCTGCGCCGACTGTCGGACCACCACGCGCCGTGGGCGGGCGTCGTGCGGGGGCCGGCCGAGGCGTTCCGGTGCACGGCCGCGGACGGCCTGGCCCTCGACGCCGTGCTGATCCGCCCGGTCGGCCCGGACGGCGGCCCGGCGGGGAGCGGGCCGTGGCCGACGGTGGTCCTCCCGCACGGAGGTCCGTACGGCCGGTACGGCCTCGGCGCGAACGGCCACCCGCTGGACTGGGGCCAGTGGCTCGCGACCGCCGGCTACGCGGTCCTGCTGCCGGACTACCGCGGCGGCTCGGGGCGCGGCAACGCGTTCGCGACCTCGGTGCGCGGCGACCTCGGCGGCGCCGAGTGGGGTGACGTCGCGGCCGTCGTCGACGCCGCGGTCGAGCGGGGGATCGCCGACCCGGACCGGCTCGGCATCGGCGGCTGGAGCCAGGGCGGCTTCCTCACCGCCTGGGGGATCACCGCGACCGGCCGTTTCCGCGCCGCCGTGATGGGCGCCGGGGTCACCCACTGGCCGGCGATGGCGATCACCGGCGACGTGCCGGTGTTCGAGGGCGCGCTGGCCGGTACGCAGCCGTGGGACGGGTCCGCGGCGACCGGGCCGGACGTCGCGATCCTGCGCTCGCCGCTGACCTTCGCCACCCGGATCACGACGCCCCTGCTGATGGTCCACGGCCAGGTCGACGAGCGGGTCCCGGTCACGCAGGCGATCGGGCTGTACCGGGCCCTGCGCGGCGGCCCCGTGCCGGTCGAGCTGGTCACCTACCCGCGCGAGCCGCACGTCGTCGCCGAACGGCGGCACCTCGAGGACGTCCTGGCCCGCGTGCGCTCCTGGTTCGCGACGCATCTCCCGGCCGACACCCCGACCGGCGTCCCGACCGCCACCCCGACCGGCGGGGAGGGCTGAGCGTCCGCGACCCGCCGACGCCGCCGACCGGCGAGACCCGTCCCGAGCGTGTTGACTGATCGCGCACCGGGGGACGGACCGACAGGGGAGTGGTGTGGGACACACGAACGTGGCCGGGCCTCTGACGGCGATGCGGGCCGCCACCAACCTGACGATCGACGCGCACCTCATCGACTACGTGCTCGTGGCGGTCTACTTCGCCATCGTGCTGGGGATCGGGCTGGTCGCCCGGCGCCGGGTCTCGTCCAGCCTGGACTTCCTGCTCTCGGGCCGGTCCCTGCCGGCCTGGGTCACCGGGTTGGCGTTCATGTCGGCGAACCTCGGTGCGACCGAGCTGCTCGGGCAGTCCGCGAACGGCGCCCAGTACGGGATGCAGACGGTCCACTACTACTGGGTCGGGGCCATCCCGGCCATGGTGTTCCTCGGCCTGGTGATGATGCCCTTCTACTACGGGGCCAAGGTCCGCAGCGTCCCGGAGTTCCTCGCGCGGCGCTTCAACCGGACCACCCAGCGGTTCCAGGCGATCCTCTTCTCGGTCGCGTCGATCCTGCTCGCCGGGGTCAACCTCTACGCGATGGCGATCGTCGTCAACGCCCTGCTGGGCTGGCCGATCTGGGTCGCGATCATCGCCGCCGCGGCGGTCGTGCTGGCCTACACCGTGCTGGGCGGGCTGTCCGCGGCGATCTACAACGAGGTCCTGCAGCTGTTCGTGATCGTCGCGACCATGGTGCCGCTGACCCTCGTCGGCCTGCACCGGGTGGGCGGCTGGCACGGCCTGACGGAGAAGTTCGCGGCCACGCCGGACGGGGCGAACGAGATCCACCCGTTCCCGGCCCAGCAGCTCACCGGGATCGGGCACAGCTTCGGCTCCGTCCTCGGCGTCGTGCTGGGGCTGGGGTTCGTGACCTCCTTCGGGTACTGGACGACGAACTTCGCGGAGGTCCAGCGCGCGTTCTCCGCGAAGGACGCCTCCGCCGCGCAGCGGACGCCGCTGCTGGCGGCGTTCCCCAAGACCCTGCTGGTCTTCATCATCGTGATCCCCGGCATGATCGCCGCGGTCCTCGTCCCCGGCATCGCCAAGCTGCGGGCGGGGATGCCGACCGACGTCCAGTACAACGACGTGGTCCCCCTCATGCTGCGGACCCTGCTGCCCAACGGCTTCCTGGGGGTCGCCCTCGCCGGGCTGCTCGCGTCGTTCATGGCCGGCATGGCGGCGAACGTCAGCTCGTTCAACACCGTCTTCACCTACGACCTCTGGCAGGACTGGATCCGGAAGAACCACCAGGACGACTACTACCTGCGGGTCGGCCGGCTGATCACGGTCATCGGGACGGTGCTGGCGATCGGGACGGCGTTCATCGCGGCCGGCTTCAGCAACATCCAGGACTACATCCAGACCCTCTTCTCGTTCTTCAACGTCCCGCTGTTCGCGGTCTTCGTGATGGGCCTCTTCTGGAAGCGGATGACCGGCACCGCGGGCTGGGCCGGGCTCGGGGCCGGCATCACCGGCGCGATCGTCGTGTTCATCCTCAACCGGGGCGGGGTGTTCTCGTTCTCCGGGCAGGGTTCGAGCTTCGTCGGGGGCGGCGTCGGCTTCGCGCTCGCGCTGATCGTCGGCTACGCGGTCTCGATGCGGACGACGCCCAAGCCGGAGTCCGAGCTGGTCGGCCTGGTCTGGAGCGTCACCCCGAAGGAGATGCGGGTGGTGCCGCGGCAGGCGGGCTGGATCCGGTCGCCGAAGGTCCTCGGCGGCGGCGCGCTCCTGCTCGCCCTGGCCTGCTACATCCTGGTGAGCGTGTGAGCGCCGCCGGCCCGGCGGCGGCGTGCTCGCGGGCGGCGCGTTCGTGGGCGGGAGAGGCCTGATGGCGGGACCGGTGTCGACGAAGCAGCGGCTGGTGAACGCGGTGTTCGACCTCCGCGGCACCATCGCGGTGCTGTTCACGATCTACGGCGTGGTCTGCATCGTCTGGGGGCTGGCGTTCACGAGCGCCGCCGAGCGGGTGAAGAGCGGCGGGGACAACGTCAACCTGTGGGCCGGGGTGGGGATGGCGATCTTCGCCGCGGCGTTCTGGGTGTGGGTCCTGGCCCGCCCGGAGATCGCCGAGGCGCCGCCGCAGGAGGTCCCGTCCGCGGCCCGGAAGGCCCCCCGCCGCTGATCTCGCCGACCTGACCGCCGCTCCCGGGCCTTCCCCGCGGCCGCTCGGCGCGCCAGGATGACCCGGTGGCCGTCGACCTGCCCGAACTGACCGTCCCCGACGCGACCGCCTGGCGCGACTGGCTGGGCGCGCACCACCCCGGGTCGGCCGGGGTGTGGCTGACGCTGGCGAAGAAGGGTGTCGCGGACCCGACGAGCCTGACCTACGCCGAGGCCCTCGACGAGGCCCTCTGCCACGGCTGGATCGACGGCCAGGTGGGCCGCCGCGACGAGGTCACCTTCCGCCAGCGGTTCACCCCGCGGCGCCCCCGAGGAGCCTGGTCGCGGCGCAACGTCGGCCACGTGGAGCGGCTGACCACCGAGGGCCGGATGCTCCCCGCCGGGCTCGCCGAGGTCGAGCGGGCCCGGGACGACGGCCGTCTCGAGGCGGCCTACGCGGGGCAGGCGTCGATCGAGGTGCCGCCCGACCTCGCGGCCGCGCTCGCGGCGGACCCCCGCGCCGCCGCGGTGTTCGCGGTGCTGACCGGGCAGAACCGGTACGCGATCCTCTACCGGCTCACGACGATCCGGACGCCCGCCGTGCGAGCCCGCCGGGTCGGGGAGTTCGTCGCGATGCTGGCCCGCGGCGAGACCGTCCACCCGCAGAAGCGGTCGGTCGCCGGCAGCTGAGGTGGCCCCGACCAGCCGTGGTGACGGTGCTCCCGGCGACAGGGCCCGGTGGTCCGGTCCGGCCGTGTGCGGTGCTTCGGTGGGCCGCGGCGGGAGTCGTCGGAGGAGGCCGGGATGTGGATCCCGCGGACTGCGGACCGGCCCGTGCTGACGCGCCCGCACCCGCTGGCGACCCTTCAGCGGCTGGTGGACTCCACGACCGGCGCGCACGCGCTGACGGTCCTGCGCAACGACCTCCGCGCCGACGGGGTCGTGGTGCCGCCGCACACCCTCCACGGGTTCCGCCACGCCGGCACCGGTCCGGCCAGCGTCATCGCAGTGCTGGCTGCCCCGGACGCGCTGCCGCTGCCGCCGCCGCCGGACTGAGCGACCGGGACCGCGACCGCCGCCGGGTGGTCCGGGTGAGCCCGACGATCGCCAGCACCGCGGCGAACTCCGACGCCGCCACGACGACCGCCATCGGGATCGCGGTGCGGCCGCTGCCCAGCCCCGTGAGCGGGGAGATGATCGCCTGCAGCAGGAACTGCGACACCCCGAGCAGCGCCGTCGCCGCCCCGGCGCGGTCGCCGTGGCGCCCGAGGGCGAGTGCGGTGGAGTTGGGGAACACCAGGCCCATGCCGGCGACGGTCGTGAACACCCCGACGAGCACGACGGGCAGGGCGCCACCGGTCAGGGCCGCACCGAGCAGCAGGGCCGCGCCGCCCGCGCAGATCCCCACGCCGGTCCGCAGCAGCGCCGACGGCCCGAAGCGGCCGACGAGACGACCGCCGACCTGGCCCATCCCGATCAGCCCGATGGAGTTCAGCGCGAACACGGCGCTGAACACCTGCGGGGACATGCCGTAGATGCGCTGGAACACGAACGGCGACGCGGTCACGTACGCCATGAGGCCGGTCGCGGAGGTGGCCCGGCCGAGGGTGTAGCCGACGAGCACCCGGTCGCGCAGCAGGAAGCCGAAGCCGCCGACCGCGTCGCGGACGCCGCCGCCGTGCCGGCGGTGCAGCGGGAGCGTCTCGGGCAGCCGCCGGTACGCCACGACGAGGACCGCCGTCCCGATCACGCCCAGGCAGACGAAGACCCCGCGCCAGTCGGTGAAGGACAGCACCTGCGCGCCGAGGACCGGCCCGAGGATCGGCGCGGCCCCGTTCGCCAGCATCAGCAGGGCGAACATGCGCGCGGCGACGTTCCCGGTGGCGCGGTCGCGGACGATCGCGTTGCCCGTGACCATGCCGACGGCACCCGTGGCGCCCTGCAGGAAGCGCAGCACCAGCAGCAGCTGGATCGACGGGACGACCGCGCACAGCGCGGTCACCAGCACGTACAGGGCGAGCCCGACGAGCAGCGGGCGGCGCCGGCCGTGGGCGTCGCTGACCGGCCCCGCGACGAGCAGCCCGACCGCAAAGCCCAGCAGGCACGCGGTGATCGTCGTGCCGGCGAGGGCCTGCGACGTCCCGAGGTCGTGGGCCAGGTCCGGCAGCGCCGGCAGGTAGAAGTCCAGCGACAGTGACGGCAGCGCGGTCAGCGCACCGAGGAGCACCAGCAGCGACACGGGGACACCGCTCGCGGCCGCCGCCCGGCCACGGTCCGGCACCCGGGACGGGACACCTGGGGCGGACGGGTGGACGGGTGTCGCGGTCGGCGCGGACATGCAGCCGGAACCAGGCCTCTCGGGGGATCGGCAGTCGGGGGATCGGCGGTCGGAGATCACCGTCGGCACGTCCGCGGGCCGGTCGAGTGCAGGTGCAGGGGGTGTTGCGGTGGTTCACAACCTACCCGTCGCCACCTGTGTTGTATCTATCTCTCCACATTTCGGGATGTCCCGCGTGTCGCCGCGGTCGACCCGTCGCCGGCTCGCGGTGCGCTCGACCACCGCCCGACCACCGCCCGGCGGCGCCGAGCGGTCGCGGGAGGCCCGCGCAGCCAGCACGCTGGGTCCCACACCGGCCGTCCGCTCGGACGCCCCGGCCGGCGGACGACGGGGGTGCGGCGTGCTCGAGGCGGCGGACGCGGGACAGCTGACCGGCACGACGATCACCGGTGCGTCCGGGGAGCGGCTCGGGACGATCACCGAGCTGCGGACCGACCCGGACAGCGGGGTCCCGGCCTGGGTCCGGGTGGACATCGGGTACAGCAACGGCCGCGACGCGGTCGTCCCGCTGATGAGCGCGCGCAAGACCCGCCACGGCGACCCCTGGGTCCCGTACACGAAGGCCCAGCTGCTGTCGGCGCCGTACGTCGCGAGCCTCGACGGTCTGGACACCGGGCACGAGCGGTCGCTCCTCGCCCACTACGGCACGCCCGACGAGGGGAGCGAGGCCGCCGCCGCCGACGGCCGGCGCCTCGCGGCGGCCGCCACCCGCACGCCCGACGGACCGGACGCGCCGGGCGGATCGGATGGCTCGGGCGGGTCGGGCGGACCGGGCAGGACCACCGGCGCGCCGGGAGCGGTGGTCGACGACGGGCCGGGACCGCGGGCGGCCGCGCGGCACCGCAGCCCGCGCTCGGACCGCCGGTCGGTGGTGCTGACCGCCGCGGGCGGGGTCGCGCTCGTCGTGGTCCTCGCCGTCCTGCGCCGCCGGGCCCGCCCGCTCCCGCCGCTGCGGAAGGTCCGCTCGCTGCGGTGAGACCCCCGCGGTCGGCGGTCGGCCTCCCGGTCGGCCGCGAGGCTCCTGCGGCCTCGTGGCCCTGCCCGTCCGGATTCCGCAACCGGTGACCGTCCGGACGCACGGTGCTGGACAGCGCGCCGCCGGGAGCGTTGCGTGAGCTCGCCGCAGCTCGACCACTGCCGCACCAGCCACTCGACGAGGAGCAGCCGATGCCCACCAGGTCCCCGCACGCCGCCGAGCCCGCCGGACCCGCCGAGCCCGTCGGGTCGCCGCGAGCCGTGCCCCGCTCCGCCCGCTCGGTTCGACCGGCCCGGCCGCGGCGAGGTCGCCGGGTGGGGGTCGCGCTCGCCTGCTCGACGCTGCTGACCGCGGGGCTGGTGCCGCTGCTGTCGGCCGCGC
>CAXSIB010000139.1:0-7762 GCA_964237095.1 uncultured Actinomycetales bacterium | reverse complement strand
CGTGGCGGGGCTCGCGGCGGCCGCCGATCCGGCCGAGGAGCAGCCCGGCCGCGCACCGGCCCATCCGCACGCCCTGCTGGTCGACGCTGGTCAGCTGGATCAGCGGGTGGCTGGAGAGGTGGTTGTCGTCGTAGCCGCAGACCGCGATGTCGGCGGTCGTGAGACCGAGGTCGGCGATGGCCCGCAGCGCGCCGACCGCGGCGTCGTCGTTGCCGGCGAACAGGGCGGTCGGGCGGGGGCCGGTCTCCAGGGCGGCGCGGACCGCGACCTCGGCCGGCCGGTCCTGGAAGTGACCGGCGATGACGCGGATCTGGTCGGCGAGCCCGGCCCGCCGCATCGCGGCCTCGTACTCCGCCCGCCGGATCCCGTGCGGCGAGGTGTCCGGGGACGTGGCGAGGGGATCGGTCTGGGTGAGGTGGACGATCCGGCGATGTCCCTGCGACAGCAGGTGGTCCATGACCAGGCGGGCCCCGACGGCGTCGTCGCCGACCACGGTGTCGTAGTGGCGGGAGGCGTCGTGGCGGCCGAGCTCGACGAGGGGGACCCGCTGCGCGAGGTCCTCCAGCCACGCCGGCTCGACCAGCGGCGCGATCGCGATGATGCCGTCGACCTGCCGGTCGTAGAGGGCCTCCAGCGCGCGGTAGCCCTCGATGTGGCGGGGGTCGGCCGGGGCGTGGATCAGCTGGAACGGCGTCGCCGCGAGCTCGGCGACGGCCCCGCCGAGGACGTCGTCGAAGAAGGACGTCCGGTAGAGGGGGATCATCACGCCGACCGTGGACGTCGAGCCCCGCATGGCCTGCGCGGCCACCTGGGGTCGGTAGCCGAGGTCCCGGACGGCCTTCGCGACCCGGCTGCGCATGTCGTCGCTGACGCCGTAGGCGTCCCGGGTGACCTTGGAGACCGCCGCCCGGGAGACCCCGGCGGCGGCGGCGACGTCGTCGATCGTCGCCCGCCGCGGTCGCGGGGTCGGCGGGGTCGGCGGCGTCGGCGGGGTCGGCGGGGTCGGCGGCGGGCTCGGGGTCGGGCGCGTGGTCAGGACGTCCTCCGTTCCGGCCGTGGCCCGGCGCCCGTCGCGCCGAGCCCCGGCCCGATTGTCGCGTGGTCCGCGGTGCCGGGGTCTTGACGCCGGGCGGGGCTCCGCCCAGTCTGTAGAACGTTGCACAGTCTCGAGGAGGAGACCATGGCCCACTGCACCGCACCGCGCGACCTGCGCTTCGAACACCACGTCGGACCGGTGCTGGGCATCGGGGTGGCCGCGCCGCGGCTCTCGTGGGCCGTCGCCGAGGCGGACCCGGACTTCGCCCAGACGGCCTACGAGGTCGAGATGACGCGGGCCGGCTCGACCCGGGTCGCCACCGTGGACTCCGCCGAGCAGGTCCTCGTCCCCTGGCCCGGCGAGCCGCTGGCGTCGCGGGAGACGGCCAGCGTCCGGGTGCGCGTCGGCGACGGGGTCGACGTGAGTCCGTGGAGCGCGGCGTCGACGGTCGAGGCCGGCCTGCTGTCCCCGGCGGACTGGACGGCGTCCTTCGTGTCCCCGCGGACCCTGGCCGGCCTGGAGACCCCGGCCCCGGTGCTCCGCGGCCGGTTCACCCTGCCCGCCGCGGCGGTCGGCCGCCTCCGCCTCAGCGCCCACGGGCTCTACGAGGCCCGGCTCAACGGGCACCGGGTGGGTGACGAGGTGCTCGCGCCGGGCTGGACCAGCTACGCCCACCGCCTGCGCCACCGGACCCACGACGTGACCGACCTCCTCCGCGAGGGCGACAACGACCTGGAGGTCCTGCTGGGCAACGGCTGGTTCCGCGGCCGGTTGGGGTTCCTGGGCGAGCGCGGCCTGTACGGGGACCGCCTGGCCCTGCTCGCCCAGCTCGAGGTGACCGACGCCGACGGCGGGCTGCACGTCGTCGGCACCGACGACGCCTGGACGGCGACGGAGAGCGGGATCCTGGCCGACGACCTCTACGACGGCCAGCACACCGACCTGCGCCGCCCGCGGTGGGGCGGGGACGGCCCGCCGGACGCGGTCGACGTCGTGCCCGTCGACCCCGGGGTGCTCGTCGCCCCGGACGGGCCCCCGGTGCGCGTGACCCAGGTGGTGCCGGCCGTGACCGTGCTGCCGTCGCGGTCGGGGGCGACGATCCTCGACTTCGGGCAGGTCCTCGTCGGCTGGGTGCGCCTGCGGGTCCACGGGGTGCCGGCCGGGACGGAGGTCCGCGTCCGCCACGCGGAAGTCCTCGACGACGGCGAGCTCGGGGTCCGCCCGCTGCGGACGGCCCGCGCCACCGACACCTACCTCGTCGCCGGCGGCGCGGAGGAGGTCCTCGAGCCCGGCCTGACCTTCCACGGGTTCCGCTACGCCGAGGTCAGCGGGGGCGGCGATGTCGCGCCCGGGGACGCCGAGGCCGTGGTCGTCGGGTCGGACCTGGAGCGCACCGGGTGGTTCACCTGCTCCGACCCGCTCCTCACCCGTTTCCACGAGAACGTCGTGTGGGGGCTGCGGGGCAACACCGTCGACGTGCCGACCGACTGCCCCCAGCGCGACGAGCGCCTCGGCTGGACCGGCGATATCCAGGTGTTCAGCCCGACCGCCACGTTCCTGTTCGACATGGGCGGGTTCCTCACGTCCTGGCTGGCCGATCTCGCCGCCGACCAGCTCCCCGACGGCTCCGTGCCCTTCGTCGTCCCCGACGTCCTGCGTGACCCCGGGCCCACCGCCGCCGCGTGGGGCGACGCCGCCGCGGTGGTGCCGTGGGTGCTCTGGGAACGCACCGGCGACCGCGGGATCCTCGCGCGCCAGCTGCCGAGCATGCGCGCCTGGGTCGACCGCCTGGAGGTCCTCGCGGGGGAGTCCCACCTGTGGGCGGGCGGTTTCCAGTTCGGGGACTGGCTCGACCCGAGTGCGCCGCCGGACAACCCGTTCGCGGCGAAGACCGCACCCGACATCGTCGCGACCGCCCACCTCGCCCGCTCCGCCGAGCTGGTCGCCCGGGCCGCGGGCGTCCTCGGCCGGGACGCGGTGGCCGCCCGCTACCGCGCCCTCGCCGGCGCCGTCCGGGCGGCGTTCGCGCGGGAGTACGTCACCCCCGCCGGGCGGCTGCTCTCCGACGCGCCCACCGCGTACGCGATGGCCCTGCAGTGGGACCTGCTCCCCACCCCGGAGCAGCGCGCCGGTGCCGCGCGACGCCTCGCCGACCTCGTGCGCCAGTCGGGGTTCCACATCGACACCGGCTTCGTGGGGACCCCGCTGGTGACCGACGCCCTCGTCGGCGGGGGCGACGTCGAGGTGGCGTACCGGCTGCTGCTGCAGACCAGCTGCCCCTCCTGGCTGTACCCGGTGACGATGGGGGCGACCACGGTCTGGGAGCGCTGGGACAGCCTGCTGCCCGACGGTTCCATCAACCCCGGCGAGATGACGTCGTTCAACCACTACGCCCTGGGCGCGGTGGCGGACTGGCTGCACCGCGTCGTGGCGGGCCTGGCGCCGGCCGCCCCCGGCTACCGGCAGCTGCTCGTCGAGCCGCGGCCGACCGCGGCGCTCACCTCGGCGAGCGCCCGCCACCGCACCCCGTACGGCGAGGCGGCGGTGGCGTGGGAGCGCGACGGGGGAGTCCTCACCGTCGAGCTGACCGTCCCGGTCGGCACCGGCGCGACCGTCCGGCTGCCGGGTCAGGACGAGCTGAGCGTCGGGCACGGCCGGCACCGCTGGCAGGTGCCCGACCCGTGCGGGGTCGTGGCGCACCGTGCGCCGCGCACCGTCCGGGACGTCTTCGACGACCCCGCCGTCTGGTCGGAGGTGGTGGACGCCACCGCCGCGGCCGGTCTCGCGGCGGACGAGACCGCGATCGCCCGCCGGCTCGCCCCCTTCCTCGACGCGCCCGCCGGCGAGCTCGTCGAGCGGCTGTTCGCCCACGGCCCGCGCGACGCCCAGGAGACCCTCACGAAGAGACTCCAGCCCCTGCTCGTCCCTGAGGACACGGCGCCGGCCGCCCGACCCTCGACCCGCGGCGGCGGCCGCCGCCCTGTCGCTGGTCGCCGCCGGCTGCAGCGCCGGCAGCCTCGGCCGACATCCTCCTGATCACGATCCCGCCGCTGGTGATGGACCTGTACCTCGACCGCCGGATCGTGGCCGGGCTGAGCGCCGGAGCGGTCAAGGGCTGAGGCGCGCCGCTCCCGGCCGAGCCCTGCTCCACCCTGTCGCGACCTGGTACGACCTGGTACCTTGCGTCGCATGGGTGCGGGCGACGGGCGGGGGCTGTCCCAGCTCCGCCGCGGGGTCCTCGAGTTCTGCGTGCTGTCCCTGCTCGCGGACGAGCGGCTGTACGGGTTCGACCTGGTCCGCCGGCTCGGTGCCGTGGACGGCATGGTCATCAGCGAGGGCACGGTGTACCCGCTGCTGGCCCGCCTGCGCACCGAGGGCTGGGTGTCCACCTCCTGGGTCGAGTCCGCGTCCGGACCACCCCGCCGGTACTACGCCACCACCCCGGCCGGCCGGCGCGCCCTGGCCGCCTTCGCCGTCGAGTGGCGGCGGTTCCGCGACGCCGTCGACCAGCTCATGCCCGGTCATCCCGGTCCCGACCCCGAGCCCGATCCCGATCCCGATCCCGACGCGGATCCTCGACCCCGCCTGTTGAAGAAGGAGAAGACCTCATGAGCGACCAGGCCGCGGACCGGGCCGTCACCGAGTACCTGGCCCGCCTGGACGATCTCGCCCGGCGCCTCCCGGACGCCCCGCGCGCGGAGCTGGTCGGTGCGATCACCGAGCACATCGGCGACGCCCGCGCCCGGGGCGGTCCGCTCGACGAGGCCGCCACCCGGACGATGCTCGACCGTCTCGGTGATCCCGCCGAGATCGTGGCGGCGGCCGCGGCGGAGCAGCCGGGGACCGACGCGGAGACGGCCCGGGCGGCCTCGGCGGCGGGCGCTCATGGCCGGGGGTCGGGGACCGGGTTGGAGATCGCCGCGGTGGTCCTGCTCACCGCCGGCTCCCTCGTCCCGTTGCTCGGGTGGATGGTCGGGATCGTGCTCGTCTGGTGCTCGCGGCGGTGGCGGTTGTCGGAGAAGCTGCTGGCCACGCTGGTGTTCCCCGGCGGCGCCGGACTCGCGGTCCAGGTGGGGCTGTTCGGGCTCTGGGGCGATGCGACGGTCACCTGCACCAGCGAGTCGACCTCGGCCACCGTCGGTACGGTCACCCCGCCGGAGGTCTGCACCGGGGCCGGTGCGGGGCTTCCCACCGCGGTGCCGGTCGTGGCCTTCGCGGTCGCCGTCCTGGCCCCGCTCGTCGTGGCCGGGGTCCTCCTCCACCGCGCCCGGACCCGGGCGGCGCGGTCGGCGGGGGCACCGGACGTCCTGGCCGGGCCCCTCGCGGCCTGACGCCGGGGCCGTCAGTCCGGGCGGGGCCCGGTGGTGATCCAGCGGGTGCCGGCGGTCCGGGCCAGCATCCCGACGAGGCGGACGACGATGAACGCGGTCAGGCCGGCCCAGACCCCGGCGATGCCCCAGCCGAGGGCGAGTGCACCCAGGCAGACCGGGACGAACGCACCGAGCGCGGCGACCAGGGTGATCGTCCGGAGGAAGCCGACGTCCCCGGCGCCGACGAGGACCCCGTCGAGGGCGAACACGACCCCGCCGGCCGGCTGCATGGCGACCAGGAACGGCCACAGCAGCCGGGCCTGGTGCCGCACCGCCGCCGAGGAGGTGAACACCTCGGGCACCACCACCCAGCCGGCGGCGAGCAGCGCCGCCGCCCCGCACCCCGCGACGAGGCCGTACCCCGCGACCCGCCGCGCCGTCGCCCGGGCCGCCCGGACGTCGCCGCCGCCCAGGGCGGCCCCGACGAGGGACTGCGCGGCGATCGCGAAGGAGTCCAGCACCAGCGCGACGAACTCCCAGATCTCCAGGCCGATCTGGTGGGCCGCGACCTGCGCGGTCCCCATCCGGGCGGCCACCCCGGCCGCGGTCAGGAACGCCGCCTGGAAGCCGGCCGCGCGCACGACCAGGTCGCGCCCGGCGACCAGCTGCCCCCGGACCACGGCCCGGTCCGGCCGCCAGCCGCGCCGCTCGGCCCGCAGGGCGGCGACGAACAGCGCCGCCCCCACGAGCTGGCCGGCGACGTTGGCCACGGCGGAGCCCACCAGCCCCATGTGCAGCGGGTACACGAGCACCGGGGACGCGACCGCCGAGACCACGTTGGCGAGCACCACGACGCCCACCGGCCGGCGGGTCTCCTGCACCCCGCGCATCCACCCGTTCCCGGCCAGGACCACGAGGATCGCGGGCAGCCCGAGGACGGCCACGCGGAACCAGCCCTCGGCGGCGTCGCGGACCGGCCCGTGCCCGCCCAGCAGCGACATCAGCGGACCCGCGAGTACCTCGCCCAGGACCACCGCGACGACACCGAGCCCGACCGCCAGCAGGGTGGCGGTCACCCCCTCGTCGACCGCCCGCCCGCGGTCGCCCGCCCCGAACCACCGGGCGGCGCGGCCGGTCGTCCCGTACTCGAGGAACGCGCCGACCAGCGCGACCAGGGACAGCAGCGTCCCGCCGATCCCCAGTGCGCCCAGGGGGACGGCGCCCAGGTGGCCGACCACCGCGGTGTCGACGAGGACGAAGGACGGCTCGGCCGCGAGGACGGCGAACGCCGACAGCGACAGCCGCAGCACCTGCGCGCTCCCGACCCGGCGGTCGTCGTCCCGGCCGCCGTCCGTCAGGCCGTTCTCCTCCGCGTCCATCGGGGCCCAGCACACCAGGTCACCGGGGGCGTCGCTCCTCCGTCCCGGGTCGAGCCCACCCGCCGTCGCGGCGGGGTCGCCCGACCGCCGCGCGGGCGGCGGTCGGGCGGCAGTTCACAGGTCCCGGGCTCACAGCCCCCGGGTGGTCAGCCGGGCGAGGACGGCGTCGGCCACGTCGGGCCAGCGGCTGTCGATGACCAGGGAGTGGCCGCGGCCCTCGAACTCCTGCAGCTCGGTGACGGCGGGGGAGTCGCGGTACTGCTCGAGGGTGGCGTGGGTGGTGACGTCGGGGACGGTGTGGTCCGCGGTGCCCGAGATCAGCAGCAGCGGGCCGCGGGTGTCGTTGTCCGTGGCGACCTCCGCCTGGGAGTGGGGGGCGAAGTTCGCGGCCGCCGCCTGGAACAGCGGCCGCCGCCTGGAACAGCGGCCGTGCCGGGGCCGGGATGGCCCAGCGCTCCCAGAGGGCGTCGGACTCCGCCGCGTCGAGGGCGTTGCCGAACCCGTACCGGAACTCCTCCTTCCTCAGGGACACCGCCCGGTGCAGGTCGGCCGGGTTGCGCAGTGCGGGCAGGCCCGCCCGGAGCTGGGCGAGCGGGAGGGGCAGAACCCCCTTGATCTGCGCGGGGTCGATGGCGACCGCGGCGATCCCGATGCCCTGGCCGAGCAGCTCCTCTGCGACGAGCCCGCCGAAGGAGTGCCCGATGACGATCGGCGGGGCATCGCGGGAGTCGATGACCTGGTGAGGTGGGCGGTCGTGTCGTCGATGCTCGTGTTCGCGACGAGGTCGGGCAGGGCCCGCGCCTGCTCCACCGTGTCGGGCTCGTCGGGCCGGCCCGGCGCGACGGGCTCGTGGCCGGCGGCGCGGAACCGCTCGAGCCAGGGGTTCCAGCTCGTGGCGTGCAGCCACAGTCCCTGGATGAAGACGACGGGGGTGCGCGGTGCGGGCATGGCGGGTCCTGCCGGTCGGGGGCCGGGGATCGGCGCGTGCACGGGGGGGCATGGAGGACGCGGGTCCGACGGTGGCCGGGGACGAGCAC
>CAXSIB010000138.1:0-7786 GCA_964237095.1 uncultured Actinomycetales bacterium | reverse complement strand
TCACGACCGGGGACCCCCGGCCGGGGCGGACCCACTGGGTCTACGGCCGGGCCCGGCGACCGTGCCGGCGGTGTGGGACCCCGGTCGCGTTCCGCGCCGCCCTCGGCGGTGTCGACCCGACCCGCCCGTCACGGACCCTCGGGTCCGCCGAGGCCGCCGGGGACCGGGAGACGTGGTGGTGCCCGAGCTGCCAGCCGGCGCTCGTGCCGGCCGCTGCCGGCTGAGCTCCTGAGTGCGCTCTCAGGGAGATTCCCTAGCCTGTACAGCGTGACCGATCCACACCAGCTGAGTGACCACGAGCTCGCCGAGGCCGCCACCCGGGCGCGGGCCCGCCACGAGCTGACCGCTCGGACCAGCGACGGGTTCTTCCTCTCCGACGGCCGGCGCCGATCGGCGGCGACCGCCCTCGCCGCGTCCGCCGACGCGCTGGAGTCCCTCGCGCGGGAGTGGGTGCTCCGGTCCGTCGAGCGGCTGGTCGGCACCCCGGTGAGCCGGGTCGAGGTCCGCCGCGAGGACGCCGGATCGCCCGCAGCGGTCGTCGCGGCCGTCGCCGCCGTCGCCGCCGGCGTGCCGGACGGGGAGGACGCCCCGGGACCCGAACTGGTCGCCGGCGTCGCGGACGTCTGTGACCCGGACCTGACGGCGGCGCTGTCGTGCCTCTCGGCCGCCTGGGCCGCCCCCGTCCCGACGAACCGGGTGCTCACCCGCCGAGAGCCCGCCCAGGCGTGAGCGCCTGCCACCCACCCGACCGTCCGGGAACCAGGTCGGAACTCCGTCAGTAGACCTCGAGCTCGGTGACGGAGGTGAAGTGTGCGGTTCCCCCGGGTTGGCCGATGATCCGGATGCCGTCGCCGGTGGTGGGAGCGAACCGGAGCCGGAAGGTGCGGTTGGGGCCGGCGCTGCGGTCGTGGGGGTACTCGGGGGTGACGGACAGGCCGTCCACGTCGGTCCAGTCGGAGTTCCTGCGGACCTGGACACGGAGACCGCCGGCGTAGGCGGAGAACCAGCCACCGTCGACGGCCATGAGCCCGGTCGTGTACTCGACCCGGGTCATGCGGTAGGGCCGGCTGAAGGTGTAGCCCCAGTAGTCGACGGTCTTGTTGGTGCCGTCGAAGCTGTCCTCGCTGAGGGTCCGGTCGCCGTCGCTGTAGTAGCGCCAGTTGGCGTAGTGCGCGGAGACCTCCAGCGGGGTGACGTCCGCTCCGGCGCGGGCGAGGTTGGTGCCGGCCGGGGGATGGCCCGTGGACGCCCCCGGCCGGGCGGGGGTGAGGCGGACCCTGCGGAGGTTGAAGTTGTAGTTGTCGGCGGGGGTGGGTGCCGGTGCGTCCCACCAGTTGCTCTGCATCCACAGGTCCCGGCCGTCGGGGCTGACGTACTTCGACGGCAGGGTGGTGGCGTAGCCGCCGTTCTTCGGCGTGTGGGTCGGGTCGTTGCTGCGGTACCACGGGGTGAGGCCGGCGTTGTGGTACAGGAAACGCCGCCAGGGACCCCACGGATGGGGCGCCTCGTAGAACTCGAAGCTCGGGTCGGTCCAGGACGTGTAGATGTACCGATCGAGGGCGCGGTTGTAGAGGACCCCGCCCTGGGAGATGACCGTCAGGTTACCGACCTGGCCAGGACGCGGATCGGGATATCGCCGCAGCGGGTCGTGCAGGACCGGCACCTTCGCCTCGATGGCCGGACTCCATCGGGGGGTGCCGCGGCGGTCGGTTCCCGTGAAGAAGCGCCACTGCCGGCGGTCCTGCACCGCGTCGGCGGGCACCCGCGCCAGGTAGAGGTCGACGGGGTCGGGGACGGCCCCGGAGTTCGAGGCGCGCCAGTTCCCGTCGGTGCTGTAGGCGTAGACGTAGGCGCCGTCCCGAGCGCCGAGGGCGTGTTCGATGTTCGCGGAGTCCCGGCCGAAGTCGGCGAAGAAGACGGTGGTGAACCGGTGGTCGGTGAACATCGGCTCGGTGGTCTTGGCCCAGGTGACGCCGTGGTCGTCGGATCGGGAGATGCTCGCGTTGGGGGCGTCGTCGAACGCCGGGTCGGCGAAGCGGAGGTCCTGCACCGCCAGGTAGAGGACGCCGCCGGCGCAGACCATCCCGGTGGGTTTCCGGTTGTACCTGGTCGGATCGGCCCACACGGTGGCGACCTCGTCCGACTCGGCCAGCTTCACTCCGGTCAGGCCGGTCTCCGGGGTTCCGGTGATCCGATTGACGACGACGTCCTTGAAGGGCTGGTCGCTGAAGCCGCGCCCGTCACCGTTCGCGGCGTACACGTGATCGTCGTCGGCCCAACAGTTCGCCCAGAGGTCACCGTCGCTGCCGGGGGCCGCCAGAGTGCCGGCGTACTCCACGAAGGCGGTGGCGAAGAAGGTGCTCCCTGTGTGAGCCATCTCGCCGGGATCGACACCGTCGTCGGGCCGCTGGCTGCCCGGGCCGCCCGATCCGCCCACCCGAGTCCTCGGATCGGCCTGCGCCGTCCCAACCGGACCGAGCGCGGCCACGGCACCGGAGGCGGCACCGGCCCCGAGGACGCTGCGGCGGGACAGGCCCGAGCGGTGATCCGGTGATGCGGTGATCCGGTCTGTGCTGTCGTCAGCCATGTCGACTCCCCGTCTGCCTCCTGGGCCGGTCTGGGGTGGCGTCGGAGGCCGTGACTTGTGGCCCGGCCGAGTCAATCGTCCGCTCCGGCGGGGTATCGGGTGAAGGACCCGTCCCGGCGACCGTAAGCAGCGCCGCCCGACTCGTCAACCGGCGCGAACGAGGGGCGGTCCCGCGGCGGTGCCGGGGACCGCAGGTCCACCCGGCTGCCGCCGCGCTGCCGGGAATAGCGCGGGCACACCCTCACGACAGGACGGGCGCGTCGTCCGAGCCGGGCTCCACTCCCACCCGTTCGGTGCTCTGCCGCTGGAGGAGCTCCGTACTGAGGACGACGGTGCGGGTCGGACTCTCACGTCCCGCGATGCGGTCCTGCAGGATCTCGGTGGCCGTCCACCCGAGTTGACGCGCAGGCTGGGAGATCGCACTGAGCCGGGGTCGCAGCAGTCGGGTCCACGGTAGGTCGCCGAAGGAGATGAAGCCGAAACCGGGAAGACCGACCTCGGCGTCGATGAGGGCCTCCATCGCACCGATCGCCATCAGGTTGTTCGCGACGAACACCGCGTCAGGTGCCACGTCCATCTCGAGCAGGCTCTGCATGGCCACTCGGCCGCTGTCGGTCCGGAAGTCCCCCCGGCGCACGTAGCGGTGGCCGTGTCGAGCCGAGCTTCGCGCACGCTCCTTTCCCCTCAGGCGGGACTGCACCTCCAGGGAGTACCCGAGCAGCCGCTCATCCGCGGTGGAAACTCCGACCGGGCCGGTGATGCACGCGATGCGCTCGTACCCGCGGTCGTAGAGATGAGCGGTGGCCTGCTGTCCACCGCGGCGGTTGTCCACCATGACGACGTCGACGTCGGCGTCATGGGGTCGGCGGTCGACCGCGACGACCGGGATCCCGCGCGAGAGCAGCGGTCCGAGGTCGGTCGCCTGCTGTGAGGCGGGTGCGATCACGACACCGGCCATCAGCTGTGCGGCGGCGACCTGCAGGTAACGAGCCTCCCGTTCGACGTCCTCGTCGGAGTTGCACAGCACGACCGACAAGCCGGTCACCCGCGCAGCGTCCTCCACCCCGCGGGCGAGGGAGGTGAAGAAAGGGTTCTCGATGTCCGGGATGATCAACCCGATCACCTCCGACCGCTGGAGTCTCAGCGACCGGGCCACGCTGTTGGGGACGAACCCGAGCTCTGCCGCCCGGGCCCGGACACGCCGGGTGAGCACCTCGGACACCGAGGCGCCGCTGAAGACCCGCGACACCGTCGCTGGTGACACCTTGGCGGCCTTCGCCACCTCGTAGATCGTGGTCACCCTCGGGCTCCTCGCATCAGGTCGTACTCGTCAACTACAGCGACGTCTTCCGGTTCCGGAGCTTGACAGGCCTAGTGCGTGAGCATACTGTCCTGAAATCGGTTTCATCACCGCGACCACCATCTTTCTGGGGTCGTGTCAGCCGACGCCGGTCGACGATCTCAACGAGGAGCAACGATGCCCGTACCGACACGCGATCTGTCGTCGACGGTGGTGGCGATCACCGGAGGTAGTTCAGGGATCGGCTCCGCCACGGCCCGAGCGCTGGTCGAGGCCGGGGCCATGGTCGCCATCGGCGCCCGGCGGGTCGACCGCCTGAAGGAACTGATGGTCGAGCTCGGCGAGGACCGGGTGTTCGCGGCCCCGCTGGACGTTCGGGACCCGGCTCGGCAGCGCGCCTTCGTGGCCGAGGTGGTCGAGCGGTTCGGTCGCTTGGACAGCGTGGTGGCGAATGCCGGCCTGGGCCGCTACGGCGGCATCCTCGACGGTGACGACGAGGAGATGCGGACGATCCTCGACACCAACCTCGACGGCACGGTGTGGACGGTGCGGGCCGCGGTCGAGCAGTTCCGCCGAGCCGGCGTCGGCGGTGACGTGGTGGTGGTGGCCTCGGTGGCCGGGCTGCGCGGTGGGGGCAACGAGGCCGTGTACGCGGCCAGCAAGTTCGGTCAGGTCGGACTGGCGGGATCTGTCGACCGGGAGGTCCGCGCCGAGGGGATCCGAGTCAGCACGATCTGCCCGGCCGGGGTCAAGACCGAGTTCGCGATCGGTGGCGGCCGGGAGGAGGGCGACCCGGCTCTGGACGACTTCCTCCAGCCCGATGACGTCGCCGCGGCCATCGTCACGGTCCTGAGCCAGCCGCGACGAGTACGCACCACCCTCTGGGCCATGTACAGCATGGCCGAAGCCAGCTGATCCACCCCACCGCACCGTCGATCAGCTGGAGCATGCGATGTCTACTGACCTGTCCGCACTGACCAGCACGCTGGCCCGCCGGTCACGCGCCCGGACCGTGTCGATCAGTGCGGAGAACCCCACCGGGGCGCCAGGGCAGGGCGGCCGCGCCACCATCGGCACCGGCGCCACGGCCGCAAGCCGACTGGGTCCTGGTTGGAAGATCTCTCCGAGCATCGACATCGCCCCCGGCGCGATCGCGGTCCTGGCCGAGGTCGCCGAGGCCGGGGTCATCGAGCACCTGTGGCTGACCACCCACCCGACGGCATGGCGGACCACCCTTCTGAGGTTCTACTGGGACGGCGCCGATGAGCCTGCGATCGAGGTGCCCCTCGGGGACTTCTTCTGTCACGGCTGGGGGACGTTCGCCCAGGTGTCGTCGCAGGTGGTCGCCGCGAACCCGAACGGAGGGTTCAACAGCTACTGGCCCATGCCGTTCCGGTCGTCGGCGCGGATCACGGTCGAGAACCTCGGCTCGGAGCGCGTGACCCTCTACTACCAGGTGGATCTGGCCCTCGGGGAGGTTCCGGATGACGCCTGCTGGCTGCACGCCCAGTGGCAGCGCACCAACCCGGTCCCGACGGGTGAGGTCCACACCCTGCTCGACCTGGCCGGTGGCGGCCACTACGTCGGCTGCTACCTGGCCTGGGGCAGCAACAGCCCCGGCTGGTGGGGGGAGGGGGAGGTCAAGTTCTACCTCGACGGAGACACCGACTACCCGTCGGTGTGCGGGACCGGTACCGAGGACTACTTCGGGGGCGCCTGGAACTTCGACGTCCCGGGTGCCGGGTACACCACCTACACCACCCCGTATCTCGGCCTGCACCAGGTGCTCCGTCCCGACGGTCTGTACTCCAGCCAACAGCGGTTCGGGATGTACCGGTGGCATCTGCCCGACCCGATCCGCTTCGACCGCCACCTGCGGGTGACCATCCAGGCTCTCGGGATCGGTCCGGGTCAGGGCAACGGGCTGCCCATCCGCTACCGCCAGCTCCGAGACGACCTCGCGTCCACCGCGTTCGTGTACCTCGACAGCCCCGGGGTGGCGGCAGCGGATCGGCCGGCCGCCCCGGACGTCGTGACCCTCGAAACCACCTGACCATGCCTGCCCGTCCATCCACAGACACAACCCGGCACAGCAGCCGCGAAGGAGTCCCCATGACCGAACCCCGTACCTCCCTCCCGGCCCGCCCCGGCCGGCGCCGCTTCCTCGGCTACGGCGCCACCGCGGGCCTGGTCGGACTCGTCCCCGCCCTGGCGTCCTGCGGCAAGAGCAGCACCTCCTCGACCGCGGCAACGTCCGCCGGCACCGGCGGCGGCGGGGGGACCTCCGGCAAGGAGCTCACCTTCTGGAACTTCTACGGCCCCGCCCCGAAGGCGAACCCGCAGAGTGAGTGGTTCGTCAACCTCGCCGCGGCGTGGAACAAGAACAACGACGTGAAGATCAAGTTGCGCTACGTCCCGACGGCGGACTACATCAACGGCAACACCCTGCAGACCTCGTTCGCGACCGGGGCCGGGCCCGACATCTTCCTGCTGAGCTCCGGTGACTTCCTGCGCTACTACAACGGCAAGGTCCTCTACGACCTCAGCTCAGCCGTTCCCGCCGCGGTCCGCAGCGACTACGTCAGCGGGGTCCTCGACACCCGGACCGTGGACGGCAAGCTGTACGGGGTCCCCATGGAGATCGAACCGCTGGCGATGTACTACAACCAGCAGTCCTTCGAGGCCGCCCACCTGTCCGAGGGCGACCTGCCCAAGACCTGGGACCAGCTCCTGCAGGTCGGGCAGAAGCTGACCTCCGGCAGCAAGTTCGGGGCCCTGTTCGAGACCGCCCCGGGCTACTACCAGAACTTCACCTGGTACCCGTTCATGTGGCAGGGGAAGGGCCTCGCGGTCGGGCCGGACAAGAAGAGCGCGTTCGACTCCACCGCCGTCGAGCAGGCCCTCACCTTCTGGCAGCAGACCCAGAAGCTGGGCATCTCCCCGAAGAAGCCTCTGGGTACCGGGGGCAGCGACGCACCGTCCAACGTGGGCAGCGGCTACGTCGCCATGCAGCAGAGCGGCATCTGGTCGGTCGCGGACATGTTGCAGCAGAAGCCGAAGGTGGCCTACGACATCTTCCCGCTGCCGACCCCGCCCGGGGGGAAGCCGGCCACCGACGGCGGCGGTTGGGCCTTCGCCGCGAACTCGAAGGGCGCCGACCCGGCCACCGCCGCGAAGTTCATCGCCTGGGCTCTCGCGTCGACCTCCGCGGACGCCATCGAGCGGGGTCGGACCTGGAACACGGTGGCCAAGAGCAATCTCCCCCCGCGTACCGCGGTCCAGAAGGCCGCCGAAGCGCACGGTGCGTTCACCTCGGGCGTCCTGAAGAAGTGGGCGCAGCTGATCGTGCCGAGCGCCCAGCCCGAGCCCAGGTTCCCGCCCGAGGTGTACAAGGCCATCTCCGATGCCATCCAGAGCACGCAGCTGGCCGGTGCCGACCCGAAGTCCGCCGCGGCGACGGCGGCGTCCACCATGAACACCTTCCTGTCCAGCTACACGGGTGGGGCGATCCTGTGACACCCATGGCAGGTCTGTCGTGGGCCACCGTCTCCCGGCCGGCCCCGTGACGGCCCTCGTCGCCAGCGCGGGGCCCGGACGGATTCCCGGAGCGCTCGCTCGGAGCAGACGCCGACGCCAGGCCCTGGCCGGCTACATGTTCGTCGCACCTGACGCGATCGGTCTCCTCCTCTTCGTCGGGCTCCCGATGGTGCTCGCACTCGGGGTGTCCCTGTTCGGGGTCGACGGCTTCGGGAACTACACGTACGTCGGGCTGGCGAACTTCCGGCAGATGGGAGCCGACGCGAGTCTCTGGGCGAGCGTGCGGGTCACCCTCGTCTACGTGGTGGCTTTCGTCCCGCTGACCTTCGTCGCCGGCCTCGGTCTGGCACTGCTGGTGAAGG
>CAXSIB010000137.1:0-7793 GCA_964237095.1 uncultured Actinomycetales bacterium | reverse complement strand
AGCTGCTCGGCACGCGCCCCGGGATCGACGCCGGCGGCCCGCAGGTGCTGCTCGGCCAGCGCCGGCGAGCCGAACCAGCCCGCCATCCCCGCGCGGAGTGTCTTGCGCCGTTGGGCGAAGGCGGCGTCGACGACCTCGAACACCCGCTCGCGGCCCGGGTCGACGCCGTTCGGGTCGACCGGCGGCGTGGCCCGGCGGTCGAGTCGGACCAGGCCGGAGTCGACGTGCGGCACCGGCCAGAACACGCTGGGGCCGACCGTCCCGACCCGCCGCGTCGGCCCGAACCAGGCCGCCTTCACCGACGGGATCCCGTACACCTTCGAGCCGGGACTGGCGGCGAGGCGGTCGGCGACCTCCAGCTGCACGAGCACCAGCGCCGTCCGGATCGTCGGGAAGCGTGCGAGACAGGTCAGCAGGACCGGGACGGCGACGTTGTAGGGGAGGTTCGCGACCAGCGCGGTCGGCGGGCCCGCCGACCCGGCCGCCACCGACCCGGCCGCGAGGTCGGCGGGGCCGGCCAGCTTGAGGGCGTCGGCGTGGACGACGGTGAGCCGCGGGGCCAGCTCGGGGGCGTGCGCGGCGACGGTCAGGGGCAGCTGGCCCGCCAGCGCCCCGTCGATCTCGACGGCGACGACCGCGGTGACCACCGGGAGCAGCCCGAGGGTCAGCGACCCCAGGCCGGGACCGACCTCCAGCACCACGTCGTCCTCGGCGAGCTGGGCGGTGCGGACGATCCGGGTGATGGTGTTCGCGTCGATGACGAAGTTCTGCCCGAGGGACTTCCGCGGGCTCAGGCCGACGCGGGCCGCGAGCTCGCGGATCTCGGCCGGGCCGAGCAGCGCGCTCACCAGTCGCCGTACAGGCGGCGGGTCGTCGCGGTCAGCGTCGTCGCGAGAGCATCGATCTCCGAGCCCGTGACCTCGGCGAGGCGGCGCACGGTGAGGGGGACCAGGTAGCTGGCGTTCGGCCTGCCCCGGTAGGGGATCGGGGTCAGGAACGGCGCGTCGGTCTCGACCTGCAGCTGGTCGACCGGGGTCACCGCGGCGGCCGCCCGCAGCGCGTCGGCGTTCCCGAAGGTGACGTTGCCCGCGAAGGACAGGACGTACCCGCGGTCGGCACAGGCGCGGGCGAACGCGGCGTCGCCGGAGAAGCAGTGCAGCACCACGTGCTCCGGCGCGCCGACCTCGTCGAGGAGGTCGAGCACGTCGGCGTGGGCCTCGCGGTCGTGGATCTGCAGCGCCTTCCCGTGCCGGCGGGCGATCTCCACGTGGGCGGCGAAGCTGCGCCGCTGGGCCGCCACCGCGGCGGGGTCGGCGCGGTCGGTGCGGAACCAGTCGAGCCCGGTCTCGCCCACCGCCCGGCAGCGGGGGTCCGCGGCGAGGGCGTCGATCGCGGCGAGGGCGTCGTCGAGCAGCCCGGCGGCGGCGAGGCGCGGGGCCTCGTTCGGGTGCAGCGCGACCGCGGCCACCACCTGGGGGTGCTCGTGGGCCGCGCGGACCGACCAGCGGGAGCTCTCGACGTCGGTGCCCACGGTGACGATCCGGTCGATGCCGGCCGCGGCCGCCCGGGCCAGGGCCTCGTCCAGGCCGAGCGGGTGGGCGCCGCTGCCGACGGGGTCGCCGTCGGGGTCGCGGTCGTCCTGCGGCCCGCCCGCCGGATGGGCCAGGTCGAGGTGGCAGTGGTCGTCGACGACGGGGATCGCCAGCGGCTCCGGCGGGGGCGGCGGACCACCACGTCGTCCTGCGTCTCGGGCCACCCGGCGATCCTCCCGTATCGACCGCCGCGGGCCGGCCGAGGGCGACCTGCGGCGCGCGGCCGCCCGAAGCCGGCAGTCCGGCCGGGCGGCTCAGCCGAACAGGAAGGTGTCGGTGAAGTCGTTGCGGAAGCGGCCCGCGGGGTCCAGCGAGGCCGCCAGGGCCCGGAAGTCGCCCAGGCGCGGGTAGCGCGACGCGACCAGGTCGGGCGCCATCGTGAAGACCTTGCCCCAGTGGGGACGGGGCTCGAACGGCTCCAGGCGCGCCTCGACCTCGGGCAGCACCGCCTCGACCGCGGCCTGGTCGCGGACCCAGGTGAAGTGGAAGGCGACGCTGTCGCGGCGGTACGCGGGGCTCAGCCACAGCTCGTCCGCGGCGATCGTCCGCAGCTCGGAGACGAGCAGGACGTCCTGCAGGCGCTCGCCCATCGGCTCGAGGGCGCGCAGCGCGTCCACCGCGTGCTCGCGCGGCAGGAAGTACTCGGTCTGGATCTCCTCGCCGGCGCTCGGGGTGAACTCGAGGCGGAAGTGCGGCAGCCGCTCGAACCACGGGCCGGGGACACCCTGCTGGGCGGTCGTGTACAGCGGGTCGATGCCCGGGATCATGTGCCGCTCGCCGTCCGCGGGGGTGGCCCCGAAGAAGGTCGCCGGGAGGTGCCCGTCGTCGCCGTCGGCGAGGCGGGTCTTCAGCCAGGCCTGGTGGAAGGACCGGTCCCGCCACAGGGTGAACAGGCTCACGCTGTACGCCGCGCCGAAGACCTCCTCGGCGTTCGCGGCGAACGCGTCGAAGGAGAGGCCGTCGTACACGTCCTGGCGGATCCGGAAGGTGGGCTGCACGTCGAGGGTCGCCCGGGTCACCAGCCCGAGGCTGCCGAGGGCGACCACCACCCCGGGAAAGGTCTCCGGGTCGGTCGCCGCGTCCATCGTCCGCAGCTCACCGTCGGCGGTCATCAGCTCGACCCCGGAGACCGCGGTCGCGAGGTTGCCGTTGGCCGTCCCCGAGCCGTGGGTACCGGTCGCGCACGCCCCGACCACCGAGATGTGCGGCAGCGAGCCGGTGTTGTGCAGCGCGAGCCCGGCGGCGTCGAGGGTGCGGTAGAGGTCGCCGAACCGGACCCCCGCCGGGACGGTGACCCGGGTGCGGTCGTCGGAGACGAGCACCTCGGTCGAGAGGTCCGCGAGGGACACCATCGTGTCCGGGGAGTCCGCGACGGTGTTGAAGGAGTGCCGGCTGCCGACCGCGCGCACCCGCTGCCGGGTGGTGACCAGCTCGCGCAGCTCCTCGACGGTCTGCGGGGTCTCGACCCGCGGCGCGGAGAACGCCACGTTCCCCGACCAGTTCGTGCCGCTGCCGGTCATCGTCGCGGTCATCGCTGCCCACCCGTCTCGATCTGCTCGCCGGCGCGCCACCAGCGCGCCCACCTCCACCGTAGATGCGACACCCGGATCGCCGGCCGCCGCGGTGACCGACCGCGCTGCCCACGCAACGCCCCTGCGGCGGCCCTTGTGGCCGACACGGACCGTTGTGTCTGTGGACGGTGTCGGTGGTCCGGTCAGGTGGGGACGACCGGCGCCCACGACGGGCCGGTGGCGCCGAGCGCGGGCTCGAGCTTGGCCACCAGCGGTGACGGCTTGGCCAGCGGGCGGCCGACCGGGAGCGGGATGCGCGCCCAGCGGGCCAGCTCGGCGGCGTAGTCCCCGGTGAGGACGGGGTACGGCTTGCCGAACTCCGGGGTCTGGACGCCCTCGGGCTCCCCCACCAGCGTCGTGATGTCGTCGACCACCTCGCGGATCTCCGGCTGCGCGGCCCAGACCCCGGACCCGCCGAGGGCCTCGAACACCGCCTGCGAGGAGTGCGGCAGGAACGGGGTGAACAGGGTCTTCACGTCGTCGACGACCTGCAGGGTGGTGTGCAGGATCGTCGCCCGCCGGGCCTGCCCCTCGTCGTCGGACGGCAGCTTCCACGGCGCGGTGTCGGACAGGTACCGGTTGGCGGCGGCCACCACCTTCATGACCTCCCCGGCGGCGGCCTTGATCCGGCTGCGCGCCAGCAGGGCGCCGACGGTGTCGAAGGCGGCCGCGGACTCCGCGAGCAGGGCCGTGTCGACCTCGAGCAGGGTCCCCGGGGTGGGGATCGCGCCGAACCCGCGGTGGGCCATCGAGACCGAGCGGTTGACGAGGTTGCCCCACTCGTTGGCGAGCTCCGCGTTGGTGCGGCGGACGAACTCCTCCCACGTGAAGTCGGTGTCCTGGCTCTCCGGGCCGGCGACCGCGATGAAGTACCGCAGCGCGTCGGGCCCGAACTCCCGCAGGAAGTCCCCGACGTAGATGACGACCCCGCGCGAGGTCGAGAACTTGGCGCCGCTCATCGAGAGGAACTCGCTGCTGACGACCTCGTGGGGCAGCGCGAGGTCCCCGAAGGCCCCGGGCGCGCCGCCGCGCTCGCCGCGGCCGTCGTAGCCGAGGAGCTCCGACGGCCAGATCTGCGCGTGGAAGGTGATGTTGTCCTTGCCCATGAAGTAGTAGGCCTTCGCGTCGTCACCCGACCACCACTGCTGCCACTGGTCGGGGTCCGTGCCGAAGCGCGCCGCCCACTCCACCGACGCCGACAGGTACCCGATGACCGCGTCGAACCAGACGTAGAGCTTCTTGTCCGGGCGGTCCGACCAGCCGGCGAGCGGGACGGGGACGCCCCAGTCGATGTCGCGGGTGACGGCCCGCGGGCGCAGGTCGTCGAGGAGGTTGAGGGAGAACTTGAGGACGTTCGGCCGCCAGTCGCGCCGCCCGCGCAGCCACTCCCCGAGCGCGCCCGCGAGGGCCGGCAGGTCGAGGAACATGTGCTCGCTCTCGATGAACACCGGCTTCTCGCCGTTGATCCGGCTGCGCGGGTCGATGAGGTCGACGGGGTCGAGCTGGTTGCCGCAGTTGTCGCACTGATCGCCGCGGGCGTCGCCGTAGCCGCAGATCGGGCAGGTGCCCTCGAGGTAGCGGTCGGGCAGGGTCCGCCCGGTGGACGGGCTGATCGCGCCGACGGTGGTCCGCGGCACGAGGTAGCCGTTGCGGTGCAGCGTGCGGAACACCTCCTGCACGACCGCGTAGTGGTTGCGCGTCGTCGTGCGGGTGAAGAGGTCGTAGGAGAGGCCGAGACCGGCCATGTCCTCGACGATGACGCGGTTGTAGCGGTCGGCCAGCGCGCCGGGCTTCACGCCCTCCTCGTCGGCCTGGACCAGGATCGGGGTGCCGTGCTCGTCGGTCCCGGAGACCATGAGGACGTCGTCGCCCGCCATGCGGTGGTAGCGGCTGAAGATGTCGGAGGGGACCCCGAAGCCGGAGACATGGCCGATGTGGCGGGGGCCGTTGGCGTAGGGCCAGGCCACCGCCGTGAGGACGTGGGACACGCCGTCGATCCTATGGACGGGCTGTCCGGCGCCCCCGGACTCGGCCCGGGCGCCACGCATCCGGTCCCCCGGACCCGGCTCGCCGCTGTCGGTGGGGCACGGTACGTTCGAACACATGAGCGAACAGACGACCGACGCCGCCGACAAGCCGACCCCGGGCAACAACTCCGCCGACGTCGCCGGCGGCGGCGTGGGCGACCCGAGCAAGGACCCGTCGGACTGGGTCACCGGTGGCGAGCCGATGACCGGTCCGCAGAAGAGCTACCTGGAGACCCTCGCCCGCGAGGCCGGCCAGGAGGTTCCCGGGGACCTCGACAAGGCCGGCGCCTCCAAGATGATCGACGCCCTCCAGCAGGAGACCGGCCGCGGCGCCTGAACCACCCGTCGTTCGACCTGGAAAAAGGTCGAGCCATGTCGAGGTACCTCGGGCCGACGGCCACCGGTGGTCACCGGTGGCCGTCGGCCCGACCTGCTCCGTCAGAAGGGCGCCCCGGCCACGTCGGGCGGTCGTGGGTTGTCCACCGCGAGCGCGGTGTGGTGGTGTGCGTCCCGTGAGCACCCGCCTCGTCTCGATGGTGGTCGACTCCACCGACCCCGCCCGCCTCGGCCGGTGGTGGTCCGCCGTCCTCGGTTGGGAGATCACCTTCGAGGGCGACGGGGAGACCTGCGTCGAGGTACCCGGCCACACGGTCGGCGCGCCCGAGCCGGAGCTGACGTTCGTGTCGGTGGCACCGAGCCCGCGCACGGCGCCGGTAGGGCTCCACCTGGATCTCGCGACGATGACCACGTCCCACCAGCGCGACATGGTCGACCGGCTGCTGGACGCCGGCGCCCGCCACGCCGACGTCGGCCAGCGGTCGTCCGCGGCCTACGTCGTCCTCTCCGATCCCGAGGGGAACGAGTTCTGCGTCCTGGAGCCCCGGGAGGAGTACCAGGACACGGGGTCGGTGGCAGCGCTGGTCCTCAACTGCTCGAGCCCGCTGGACCTCGCGCCGTTCTGGCAGGCGGCGTCGGGCTGGGACCGCGTCGACGGCGACGCCCGCCTGGTCCGGCTGCGTCACCCGGACGGCACCGGCCCGTACCTGGAGCTGATCCAGACCGAGACACCGGGCCGTGGCAAGCTGCGCCAGCACCTCGACGTGGCCCCGCCGGCCGACGCCGACCAGGCCGCGGAGGTCGCCCGGCTGGTGGCCCTCGGCGCGCGGTCGGTCGACGTGGGCCAGGTGGAGCCCGACGGCGCTCGGCGTCCCGGCGTCACCTGGGAAGTCCTCGTCGACCCCGAGGGCCACGAGTTCTGCGTGCTGAGCAGCCGCTGAGCCCCGCCGACCGCCGCTGCCCGCCTGGCACGATCGCCGCGTGGCCCGCACCCGCCCGCCCGCCCGGGGCCCGCAGCCGCCGGCCCCGGCGGTCCTCTCCCCGGTCGTGCTCCCCGAGCTCCGGCCGGCGGACCGGTCGGCCCTGCTCGGGCGCGACGACCCGGACGGCGCCGAGCTGGACGGCCTCGACTTCGACGGCGTCGACCTCGGTGACCTCGAGCTGGACGGGGCCGAGCTGCTCGACTGCCGGTTCGCGGGCTGCCGGCTGGACGGGACCCGACTCCGGCGGGGACGGCTCGTCTCGTGTGTCCTCACCGACGTCCACGCGACGACCCTCGACGTGGCCGACTCCTCGTGGCGCGACGTCCTGGTCCGCGACAGCCGCATCGGCGCGCTGACCGCGCACGGCGTGGAGCTCCGGTCGGTCACGGTGGAGGGCGGCAAGCTCGACTACGTCAACCTGCGCGCCGCCGACCTGACCCGGGTGCGCTTCCGCGACGCCCGGATCGGCGAGCTGGACCTCGGTTCGGCCACCGTCACCGACGTCCGCTTCGACGGCTGCAGCATCGAGCGCCTGGTCCTCGGCGGCGCCGCGTGCTCCGACGTCCACCTCGAGCACGCCGAGCTGGCCGCGGTCGAGGGGATCGGCAGCCTCGCCGGGGTGGTGGTCAGCGAGATCCAGCTGACGCTGCTGGCCCCCGCACTCGCGGCCCACGTCGGGCTCACGGTCGCGCCCGGCTGACGGCCCGCCGACACGCGACCGCACCGCCGCCCGGTCCCGGCCGTCCTGCCCGCCGATCCGAGCACGGCGAGGACGACTCGGGACCGGTGGGGCGCGTGGGACGTCCCGTGCGCCCCACCTGTCCCGAGTCGTCGCGGATGGGCCCGCCGCAGCCGGGGAGCGCCGTCCGCGGCCGGGGAGCGCGCCGCCGGCCGCCGGATTGCATCGGGCCCGACCGGCGTCCAGGGTGGTGGGCATGCTCATCGACAAGCAGAGTGTCCTCGGGATGATCGCCGACCACGGTGACCAGGCCAAGCTCCCCATGGCCGAGAACCACCTCACCGACCCGGTCGACACCGACCTGCACGCCGCGCTGCTGGCCCGCCTCGGCCTCGACCCGGCGCTGTTCGCCGACGCCGACCCGCGCGACCACCTCGGCACCGGCAACCCCGCCGTCTGAGCGGCCGCCGGCCGGGCCACCCGGCGGGCGGCGCGGCCGACGGCCGGGGGCCGGTCAGGCGGCGTCGAGGCCGATGTCGAGACCCGGCGAGGAGTGGGTCAACGCCCCGACGGCGAGGAGGTCGACGCCGGTCCGGGCGACCGCC
>CAXSIB010000136.1:0-7799 GCA_964237095.1 uncultured Actinomycetales bacterium | reverse complement strand
GGAGCCGATCCGGCTGCGCCGGCTGATGTGCCGGGTCAGTCGATGACGAGGACGGGCTTCCCGCGGACGTGGCCGTCCTCGCCGGCGCGGTGGGCGGCGGCGATCTCGGCACAGGCGGGTCGTGGTGGAGGAGAGCGTCTCCATCCAGCTGTGCAGTAGCAGCTGTTCTCGTCGGTCAGCCGCTCCGAACAGACAGGAGGCCTGTCGAGCGGCCGTGCCGCAGCGCGGACGCTCTGGCCCTGGCGCGGGCTCGGGCCCGACTGATGAGCCCGGGGTGTCACCGCCACCACTGCCGTCCGGGCAGCGACCGGTGGGACCAGAGCCCGGCCGGCCCGTGGGGTCCGGGTCGGATCGGCGGTCCTCAGGTCAGCGGTCGGAGCAGCCGGGTCAGCCTCCTCGCGAGCCTGTTGACGCGACGGGAACCATCTCACGGGTCGTTTCGGGCGCCGAGCAGGTCGAATGGTGGCCAGTCCGTTCGTAGGAGGGGTGGAGAGGGCCGCTGGGGCGGCTCCCGGTAGAGGAGGACAGATGGCCGAGTATCTGATCGCGTTCAACGACGAGTGGGTGCCGGAGCACACCGAGGAGGAGTTCCGCGAGATCGGTGCGGCGACCAGGGCGCTGGTAGCGGCCATGAGGGCCGCCGGGGTGCTCGTCTTCGCGGGCGGCCTGGACGACGCGGCGCCCGTGTTCGGCGTGGACGCGGCGAGCGGTACGCCGCTGTTCACCGACGGACCGTTCATCGAGTCCAAGGAGCATCTGGGTGGTTTCACGGTGATCGACGTGGCCGACGAGGAGGCGGCGCGGCTGTGGGCGGGCAGGATCGCGACAGCGTGTGCCTGGCCGCAGGAGGTACGTCGGTTCCGCGTCCCCGCTGAACGGCCGGCGGCTCCCTGACGGCACCGCCGCGGCGGCCCTCTCACCTCGGGTGATGGTGTTCACCGAGACCTGGGTGGGCCTCCCCCACGGCCCCTTCCAGCGGCACGTCACCTTCCGGCCCCGCCTCTTCGGCGACTTCGTCGTCGGCGGTGTCGTCCAGCGACCGGACGCCCGGAGAGGCGGGGTCGAGGTGCTGGGCGCGGGCGTGGAGGTGGTCGCGTTCGGCGAGGTTGAGGGTTCCGCGGGCGGCGAGCAGGTACTGCTCCCGGGCGGCGGGGTGGTCACCGTCCCGTTCGAGGAGGTGGGCGCGGACCGCGGCGGTCCGGTGGTGGGCGGCAAGGACCGGGTCGCCGCAGGCGGCGGCCAGGGCGTCCAGCCCGGCCCGGGGCCCGTGGACCATCGCCCGAGCGACGATCGCATTGAGGGTGACCATCGGCCCCGGGGTCAGCGCCCGGAGCAGCTCGTAGAGGGCGAGGATCTGCGGCCAGTCGGTGTCCGCGACGGTGGCGGCCTCGTCGTGCAGCGCCGCGATCGCGGCCTGCAGCTGGTACGGCCCGACCGGGGTGACCGCCAGGGCCCAGGTGACCAGGGCGATCCCCTCGTCGACGGCGACGGTGTCCCACCGGGTGCGGTCCTGTTCGTCGAGGGGCACCAGGTGCCCGCCGGGGGTGGTCCGCGCGGGCCGGCGGGCGTCGGTGAGCAGCATGAGCGCCAACAGCCCGGCGACCTCACCGTCCCCCGGGCGGGCGGTGCGCAGCACCCGGGTGAGGCGGATGGCTTCACCGCTGAGGTCCTGCCGGTGCAGCCCGGTGCCGGAGCTGGCCGTGGAGCCCTCGGTGAACATCAGGTACAGCACCGCGGCGACGGCGGTGACCCGTTCGGGCAGCTCGGCGTCACCGGGGAGGGTGAACGTCGCGCCGCTGGCCCGGATCCGCGCCTTCGCGCGGCTGATCCGCTGTCCAGCGGTGGCTTCGGGGACGAGCAGCAGCCGGGCGACCTCGGCGGTGCTGAGCCCGCCCACCGCGCGCAGGGTCAGCGCGACCTGGGACCCGCGGGTGAGGACCGGGTGACAACACAAGAGCAGCAGGGTCAGGGAGTCGTCAACCGCTGACACCGGCGGCGGCCCAGCCGGCGCGTCGTGGGCGGCGAGGTGTTCGCGGCGGCGGCGGACGGTGTCGCGCCGCCACCGGTCGATCCACCGCCGCGACGCGACCGTGACCAGCCACCCACCCGGGTTGGGCGGGATCCCGTCGACCGGCCACGCCACCGCCGCCGCGAGCAGCGCCTCCTGGACGGCGTCCTCACCGGTGTCGAGGTCCCCGTACCGACGGAGGACGGCCGCGAGCACCTGCGGCGCCAGGTCGCGGAGCAGCCCGGCGACGTCCGGGCCGCCGGCAGTGTCCGGGCTCACAGGTCGAAGTGGCTCATGTCGTAGACCGGGCGGACCTCCACCGCGCCGGAGGCGGCGTCCGGGGTCTTCGCCGCGAGCTCGACGGCCCGGTGCAGGCTGTCGCAGTCGACCAGGTAGAAGCCGGCCAGGTACTCCTTCGCCTCGGCGTAGGGGCCGTCGGTGGTGAGGGTCTGCTGGTCGCGCACCGACACCCACGTCGACGTCGACGGCTCGGGCAGACCCTCCGACGCCACCAGCTCACCGGTCTCCGCGAGTTCCGCGGTCAGCGCGACATGGGCCCGGGTGAACGCGTCGCGCTCGGTGTCGGATCGGGACTCCCACACTCCCCGTGAGTGGGGGTTGCTGTGGATGAGGATCAGGTACCGCACGGTGACCTCCACGACGGGGTGAACGGATCGACACCACCATGTCGAGACCGGCGTGCGGGCTTCGACATCTTCACAGCACCCGACCGGGCAGCGACCGTACCGACCTGAGAAGAGACGACCCGATGGACACCGTGGCCTCCGCGGATGGCACCCCGATCGCGTTCGACCGCCTCGGTGACGGCCCGCCCGTGGTCCTCGTGACCGGCGCCCTGTGTGACCGCCGAACGGCTCAACCCCTCGCCGAGCACCTCGCGGACCGGTTCACCGTCCTCACCTACGACCGCCGCGGACGCGGGGACAGCGGCGACCGCCCCCACTACGCCGTCACCCGGGAGGTCGAGGACCTCACCGCGGTCGCGGCGACCGTCGGGCGCCGGGTCGCGGTCTACGGCCACTCCGCCGGCGCGGCCCTGGTGGTGCACGCCGCCGCCGCCGCCGGGACCGTGTTCGCGAAGGTCGTGCTCCACGACACCCCCTACGCCCCCGACCGCCCCGACCGCCGCCGGGCGGGCGACGACTACACCCGCGACCTCACCGCGCTGCTCACCGCCGGGCGCCGCGGTGACGCCGTCGCCCTCTTCCACTCCCTGGTCGGCATCCCCACCGCCGTGGTCCGGGGATGGCGGCAGCAGCCGTGGTGGGCGGGCATGGAAGCCCTCGCCCCGACCCTGGCCTACGACGCGGCCGTCCTCGCCGCCGCGCACGGGGACGTCCCGGTCGAACTCCTCCGACGGGTCACCGCACCCACCCTCGTCATCACCGGCGGCGCCGGCCGACCCGGCGCGGCCGACCTCGGCGAGGCCATCGCCGACGCCCTCCCCCACGCCCGGCACACCGTCCTGCCCGGACAGGCCCACGTCGTCCCCGCGGACATCCTGGCGCCGGTCCTCACCACGTTCCTCAGCGAAAGCTGACCGGGACCCGGAGGCGACGACGGCACCCAGGGCCAGAACACCGCCGCCTCCAACCGGTCATGTGTCACGCACGACTGTCGTTGTCCACCACAGGCTGGGCGGCCCCCTGTTGGTCAAGGGTGCGGGCGCAGCGCGTCGACGATGAGGTCGAGCAGCCGCCGGGTCTGCTCGGGCGTGCTGTTGGCGGCGGTGGACAGGCATGCTCCGAGCAGGATCGCGGTCACGTCGTCGGGGTCGACGTCACCGCGGAGGGACCCGGCTCGTGCCCCGGCCGTGAGGATGGTCGCGATCGTGGCGGTGATGCGTGAGCGGGTCGTCGGGGTCGGGATGCGACCCGACGCCCAGCCGGCGCGGAGGGTGTCGGCCATACCCCGTTTGGTCGCGGTGAAATCGGTGTAGCGGGCCATCCAGGCCCGCAGCGCCAGGTCAGGCGGCAGCTGGTCGAGCAGGACCGGCGCGCTGGTGGTGACGTCGTCGAGCTCGGCGGCGTAGACGGCCTCGACGAGGGACTCCCGGGTCGGGAAGTGCCGATAGAGGGTGCCGATGCCCACCCCGGCCCGGCGGGCGATGTCCTCGAGGGCGACCGTGCCCTCGGCGGCGGCGAACGCCGCCCGACCGACGGCGACCAGCTGCTCGCGGTTGCGTCGGGCGTCGGCCCGCAGCGGTCGTCCGGTACCGCCGGCTGGTTCGGGTGAGGTCGGGTTCACCGACGTCCCGAGGTCGACACCGTCAAAACGGAGGCTCCTCCGCTAGTGGTACGTTCAATGGAACGGAGGAACCTCCGCTTCTTGCATGGTCCCACAGGACGGACGTCCGATGACCTGCTCCACCGACGCCACCTCGGTCGTACTCGACACCACCGATGGCGCCGTCCCGCGCCCCGGCGGGGCCGGCGCGCTCGCGGGACGCACCGTCTCCCGCATCGGGTACGGCGCGATGCAGCTCGAGCACCTGCGCGGGGACCGGGGTGCGGCCGTCGCCCTGCTGCGCCGGGCGGTCGCCCTCGGCGTCGACCACGTCGACACCGCCCAGTTCTACGGTGACGGCCTGGTCAACGGCCTCATCCGGGACGCTCTCGGCCCTGACGACCGCGTCGTCGTGGTGACCAAGGTCGGTGCCGACGCCAACCCGGGTGGCCTGGTCGCCCTGCGTCCCGCGCAGCGACCGGACCAGCTGCGGGCCAGCGTGGAGGCCAACCTGCGCAGTCTCGGCGTCGACCAGCTCGCGGTCGTGAACCTCCGACGCCTGGACACCGGCCCCGGGTTGCGGGCCGCGGGCGACCAGCTGGTCGATCTCGACGACCAGCTCGCGGCGCTGACCGCGATGCGCGACGAGGGCCTGATCGCCGCGATCGGACTGAGCAGCGTGACCCTCGAAGGACTGCGCCGGGCGCTGCCCGCGGGGATCGTCTGCGTACAGAACGCCTACAGCCTCGTGTCACGCGACGACGAGGACTCCCTCGACCTCTGTGTCGCCGAGGGCATTGCGTGGGTGCCGTTCTTCCCCCTCGGCGGCGCGTTCCCCGGCAGGCCGAAGGTCACCGACCAGCCCGCGGTCCGTGCGGCGGCCCGGACCCTGGGCTGCACCCCCGCGCAGGTCGGGCTCGCCTGGCTGCTCCAGCGCGCCCCAGACGTCCTGCTCATCCCCGGCACCGCAGACCTCGACCACCTCGAGGCAAACCTCGCCGCGGGCACGGTCAGCCTCGACGAAGCGACCCTCGCCGCACTCGACGCCGTGTTCCCGCGACCGGCTGCAGCACCGCCTCACTGACCCACGCGGAACCGGGCCGCCCGAGAACCCGCCACCGATCACAGACCGGGTACCCACCGGGGTGGCAGAGCACCACGTCGAGTGATGCACAGCTCCACTTGTCCACAGATGAAGCGGTCCCCGACGGGGTCGTGCCGCAGGCGGGCTCGGCCAGCTGCCGGGACCAGGCTCATCGTGTCGGAGTCACCGCCGCGCCCGGCGACGGTGAAGCCCACTCGTTCGTACAGCCGTCGTTCCGAGTTGCCGTCCTCGACGCTGAGGCTGAGCCCCCCGACACCGAGCTGCGGGGCGGTGTGGATGAGGTGGTCGAGCAGGCCCCGCCCGACGCCCTGACCGCGGTCCCCCCGGTCCGCCGCCATCGTGATCTCCGGGATGGCGTCACCGACGTAGCCGTGACCCCGATCACCGCTGGGCAGGCAGCGGGCCCACGCCGCTCCCACGGATCGGCACCCGCGTTCGGCGAGGACGCCGGAATCGGTGTGTCGCTCGGCCAGCCGTCGTTGTCAGGCCAGGTCGTGGAAGAAGGCGCTGACATCTTCGGCCAGCAGGGCTGGCTCCTCGTGCGCGGCGAAGTGTCCGCCGCGCGGCATCACGGTGTAACGCCTGACGTCGTACGTGCGCTCGGCCCAGCTGCGGGGGATCCGACCGCCGAGGTCGGCGGGGAACACCGCCAGCGCCGTCGGGACCTCGACGCGGTCGACGGGGGGGACCAGGCCGTGACCACGCTCGTAATACGGTCGAAACGACGTCGAGATGGTGTTGGTGAACCAGTACAGCGAGGCTTGGGTGAGCAGGAAGTCGTCACTGAAGCGGGCTGAGATGTCGCCGCCACAGTCGCTCCAGGTCCGGTACTTCTCGAGGATCCAGGCGAGCAGTCCCGAGGGTGAGTCCGAGAGTCCCTGGGCGAGAGTCAGCGGTTTTGTCTGCTGTTGGTGGGAGTACCCGCGCTCGGTGTCGAACCACGCGTGTTCCGAGGCCAGGAAAGCGCACTCCTCCGCGGTGAGCGAGGCCTGGTCGTATGACGCCGGCGCAGCAACGTCGAGCAGGTGGACGCCGACCACCGCTTCCGGGTGGGCCTGCGCCAGAGAGGTGGCGTCACCTGCACCGATGTCCGAACCGTGCAGGCCGTAGCGCTCGAAACCCAGCTCGTCGCTCATCAGGCGGTGCCAGATCTCGTGGGCGTACCACGGTCCGCCCAGTTCCGGCCGCTGCGGGGACAACCCGTACCCCGGCGGCGACGGCACGATCACGGTCAACGAGTCCTCGGCGCGACCACCGAAACGCGACGGGGCGGACAGCCGCTCGGCCAGTCCGACCAGTTCGAGGAACGAACTCGGCCAGCCGTTCGCGAGCAGCAGTGGCAGCGCCCCCTCCCGTTCGGCATCGAACCGCAGGTAGCTGACCCCTGTCCCGCCGACGTCGGCGACGTGCCACGGCAGCGCGTTGATCGCCGCCTCCCGGGCGCGCCAGTCGAAGGTGTCCGCCCAGTACGCGACCAACCGGCGCAGGAGTGCGGGGTCGGTCCCGGCCTGCCACGGTTCGACCGGCCACTCCTGCGCCCAGCGCGTGTTGCGCAGCCGGGCACGGAGATCGTCGAGGTCGGCGTCCAGCACCTTGAGCGGGGACTCGGGGTCCGTCATCGTTCCTCCTCGTGAAATCACGTGCGACACCAGTGAACAGTAGTAGCGGTGTCGGACGAGGGTCAACACTGGTATCGCCGTACAGTGGTGTCGTGCCAGGTCTGCCGCTGATCGAGGAGTTCCTCAACACCGTCGATGAGCGCAGCTTCCGCCGGTACGGCGAGAGCCACGTCGCCGACGACCGGCTGACCTCACCACATGCCTTGTCGGACTGGCTCGCCGAACACGACCTCGCGCCGGCCGGAACGAAGGTGCGGGCTGTCGACCTCACTGCCGCTGTCGCGCTCCGGACGGCACTGCGGCGGTCGCTGCGCAGGGGGTCGGGCACGTCGAGCCCCCTGGTGGACCATCCCCTGCGGCTCACGGCCGATACCTCGTCAGGTGAACTGCGGCTCGCGGCCTGCTCCGGCGCGCCGTGGTTGGACACCATCGTCGAGACGGTTGCGACGAACGTGGCCCGCGGCGACTGGAAGCGGATGAAGCTGTGCGATGCCCAGGACTGCCGGTGGGCGTTCCACGACACGTCGCGCAGCGGTCGCGGTCGCTGGTGCGACATGGGGGTCTGCGGCAACCGCCACAAGACCCGCGCCTACCGCGAACGACAGGGCGCGACGACGTCCTGAACCTCTCGCCTCAGGCCACAGCGCGCTCGACTTCCCCGGTGTTCTCGACTGGGCGGCGTTCCGGCGGTTCAACCCGCCGCGCGCGGCCGGCGCCGACCGGGCACCGGTCGCGGCACCACGGCCCTAGCTGTACTGACCAGGGACGTGGTTGACAGTGTGTCGGTCCGTTGAGGGGTGAGGACCTCCGGGTGGGGTGC
>CAXSIB010000135.1:0-7800 GCA_964237095.1 uncultured Actinomycetales bacterium | reverse complement strand
GGGCCGCCGGCGCCACCGCCGCCGCTGACCCGACCGCTCAGCGGCCCTGCCGGCGGCGAGCCGCATCAGCAGACCGTGCCGGCGGCGAGCCGGACCGAGGTCCCCGCGCCCGGCGCCGAGGTGACCTCGACGGTCCCGCCGAGGTCGGTGACCGCGCGACGGACCTGCTGGGCGAGCCCGTACCCCTCGGCGGTGGCCGCGGGGTCGTAGCCGACGCCGTCGTCGGTGACGGTGATCTCCCAGCGGGCCCCGGCCGTCTCGGCGTGGACGACGACCTCCCCGGCGTCGGCGTGCCAGCGGGCGTTGTCGAGCAGGGTCCGCGTCGCGCCGACCAGGACCGCCACGGTCGCGGCCGGGAGCACGCCGCCGGCCAGCGCGGTGTTCATCGTCAGCGGCAGGTCGCCGTTCGCGGCGGCGAGGGGCGCGAGGGCGGCCGCGAGGGTGCCGGCCGGCGGCTCGTCGCCCCGCAGGAAGGCCCGGATCTGGGCCGACCGCTGCGCGGCCTGGGTGCGGGCGAGGCGGGCGCGGGGCTCGTCCGGGTGGGTCCGGGCCAGGACGTCGAGGACCGTCGCGTGGTCGTGGAGAAGGTCCTGGTGGCGGCGGCGCTCGAGGTCGGCGGCGAGACCGGCGGCGTCGGCGCGGGCCCGGTCGGCGTCGGCTGCGAGGCGGCGCAGGTAGGACGAGGCGAGCCAGCCCACCGCGGCGATCGTCGGGTAGGTGAGGGAGTTGGTCAGCGCGGTGACGGTGTCGGCGCGGCCGGCCGGCCCGGGCAGGGTGGTGCCGAGGTAGAGCCCGGCGAGCACCACGGTGACCAGCACCGCCTTCCACCGCGTCCGGAACGCCAGCGCGGAGCCGTACGCGACGGACATCGTGACCGGGTACCCCCAGTCGACCCAGCTGGTGAAGCGCTGGTCGGGGCGGGTGTAGACCCAGGTGGCAGCGAGCAGGACGGCGCCGGTGGCGGCGTCGGCCCAGGCGAGGCGACCCGACCGGTGGGCCCCGGCGCGGCTGATCCGACCGGCGAGCCAGAGGCTCTCGCCCGCGAGCACGACCACGGCGAGGAGGTCCACGGGCCAGTTCGCGCAGTCCCGGAGCCCGTCGGACAGCGCCATGAGCGTCTGCCCGAGGTCGAGGGCCCGGAAGGCGAGGAACGTCGCCGCCAGCAGCCACTCGACGCCGGCCGAGGTCGTCGGCACGCGCCGGGGGCGGAGCACGTGGCGCAGCCGGCCCGGACGCCCCGCCGACCCGTCGCGGTCCTGCGTGCCGCCGACGGGACCCGCAGCACGGTCGGGCGGCCGGCGGGGTCCGCGGACCCGGCTCCACCGGGTGTCCCGCAGGGCGACCGGGACTCCCTCGCCCATCCGCCCTCCCCACGTCGACCTGCACTGCCCGAGTACCGCGAGGCCGGGCGACGCCGTCGGGTGGGCGGCCGCCGCGGTCGAGGAGCCGGTGACCCGCGGCCGGGCCGGCCCGCGACGCTGCTCACAGGGGGGTTCTCAGCCGACCGGCGGGTGGATGGCCGCGGGTCGACCATGATCGGTCGGTCGAACCGCCCCACCCGGCCGGCCCCGCCCGGGCGGGCGCGGCCGGCACCGCGAGACTGGTGCGGGTGACCACCGATCTCGACGCCGTCGTCGTCGGCGCGGGGCCGAACGGGCTCGCCGCCGCACTCACCCTCGCCCGGGCCGGGCGGCGGGTCCGGGTGTTCGAGGCGGCCGCCGAACCCGGTGGCGGCTGCCGCACGGCCGAGCTGACGCTGCCCGGCTTCCGCCACGACGTGTGCTCCGCGGTGCAGGCGCTGACCGGGCTGTCCCCGTTCTTCCGCTCCCTCGACCTCGCCGCGATGGGGGTCCGGCTCCTGCACCCGGAGATCGCCTACGCCCAGCCCCTCGACGGTGGCCGCGCGGGGATCGCGTACCCCGACCTCGACCGCACCGCCGACGCCCTCGGCCGGGACGGTCGGGCCTGGCGGGCGCTGTTCGCGCCGCTCGTGCGCCGCGCCACCGACCTGTTCGGCGACGTCCTCGGCGATCTCCGCCACGTCCCCCGCCACCCGCTGCTGCTGGCCCGGTTCGGGCTGCCCGGCCTGGTCCCGGTCGGCGCCCTCGCCCGGACCCTGTTCCGCGACGCCCCGGCGCAGGCGCTGCTCGCCGGCGTCGGGGCGCACAGCATGCGGCGGTTCGGGGCGCCCCTGACGTCGGCGTTCGGGCTGACCCTGGCCACCGCCGCCCACGCCGGCGGCTGGCCCGTCGTCGAGGGGGGCAGCGGCCGCCTGGCCGACGCCCTCGTCGCCCGGCTCGGCGATCTCGGCGTCGAGATCGTCTGCGACCGCCGCATCACCTCACTGCGCGAGCTGCCCCCGGCGCGGGCGACCCTGCTCGACCTGACCCCGAGGCAGCTGCTGGAGATCAGCGGCGACGCGATCCCGGCCGGCTACCGGGGCGCGCTCGCGCGGTTCCGGTACGGGCCCGGGGTCTTCAAGGTCGACTACGCGCTGTCGGGGCCGGTGCCGTGGGCCAACGCCGACTGCCGCCGCGCCGGGACCGTCCACCTCGGCGGGACCCTCGCCGAGGTCGCGGCGAGCGAGGCCGCGGTCGAGGCCGGACGCCACAGCGACGCCCCCTACGTCCTCGTCGTGCAGCCCGGGGTGGTCGACCCGTCGCGCGCGCCGGCGGGCCGGCACACCCTGTGGACCTACTGCCACGTCCCGAGCGGGTCGACCCTCGACCGGACGGCGGCGATCGAGGCCCAGCTCGAGCGGTTCGCCCCCGGCTTCCGCGACCTCGTGCTGGCGCGGTCGACGCGGACCGCCGCCGGGTACGAGGCCTACGACAACAACTACGTCGGCGGCGACATCAACGCCGGGCGGACCGGGCTGTACCAGTCGGTGCTCGGCCCGGTGCCGCGGTGGTCGCGCTACCGGACCGCGCTGGACGGGGTGTACCTGTGCTCGTCCTCGACCGCGCCCGGCGGCGGGGTGCACGGCATGTGCGGGGCCAACGCCGCCCGGGAGGCCCTCACCCGCGAGCTGGCCTGAGCGCAGCCGCTCAGGCCGCGGCGTCGCCCGCCACGTCGGCGCCCGCCGCGACGTCCTCATCCTCGACCACCGGTCGGGGCAGCTCGACGAGGAACGGCTGCGGAGCCGGGCGGTCCCGGTCGTCGACCACCGCGACCGACTGGTCGTCGTCGTCGACCAGCTCCCCGCCGGCCGTGGTCTCGTCGGGGTCGCCGCCGGTGTCCGCCGCGTCCGGGGACGCGGCGCCGGTGAGGACCCGGACGGCGGCGAGACCGTCCTCGCAGCGGGCCGCCTCGGCCGGCCGGGCGCGCGCGGTGAACGCCTGCCGGGCCGTCGTGAACGCCTGCTCGGCCTGCGCGTAGCGGCCGGTGGCGGTGAAGACCAGGCCCAGGTTGTTCTCCAGGCCGGCGATCCGCTCCACCCACCGGTTCGCGGCGAACACCTTGCGGGCGGCGGCGAGGGTCCGCTCGGCGATCGGGTAGCGGCCGATCGCCCAGTAGACGACCCCGAGGTTGTGGTCGCACTCGGCGGCCGCGGCGGGCAGGCCGAAACGCACCAGCCCGGTCCGGCCGGCGGTGAAGGCCGCGGCCGCGTCGTCGAGGCGGCCGTCGCGGAGAGCGGTGTTGCCGAGGTCGCGCTCGCACCGCCCGACGTCGGCCGGGCGGTCGAGCTCGGTGTAGACGTCCCGAGCGGCGGTGAACGCCTGCTGCGCCCGGGCCAGGTCGCCGGTGAGGTAGGCGATCGCGCCGAGGTATCGGTCGCAGCCGGCGACCGCCGACCGGTCGTCGAGGTCCGCGAACTCCTCGCGTGCGGTCGAGAAGGCCCGCTCCGCCTCCTCGAACCGGCTGGCGCGGAACGCGATCGCGCCGAGGTGCTGGTCGCAGCGGGCCACCGCGTCGGTGCGCCCCGACCGGGCGAACGCCTCCCGCGCGGACGTGAACGCCTCGGCCGCCGCCGGGTCGCGCCGGGTCGCGACGCAGACGAACCCGAGGTTGCGGTCGCAGTCCGCGACCCGGTCGGTCAGGCCGTGGGCGAGGTAGGTCTCCCGCGCGGCGCGGTAGGCGTCCTCGGCCTTCAGGTGGGTGCCGACCGACTGGTAGACCGAGGCGAGGGTGAAGGCGCAGTCGGCCGCGTCCACGTCGCGCCCGGCCCCGACGAGGGCGTCGCGGGCGGCCTCGAGGGCGAGGGAGCCGTCCTCGACCGTGAGCTCCGAGGGGTCCGTGACGTCGACGCCGTCGGTGACGTCAGCGCTGTCGACGCGGTCGACGTCAGCGGTCATCGGGGTGCCTCTCGTCGCGCGGCCGCCGGGGAGGTGGGTCGCCGCGGGTCGGACCCGCGGGTGACGGTGGCCCCCGCGTCCGGCGTCGGCGGCCCCGACGAGGCTACGTCCGACCGGATCCCGCCCCACCCGATCCGACCTCGGCATCGCCGTCGGGCAGGCTGGCCGGGTGACCGACCAGACCCCGACCTCCCCCGCGGCGCTGACCGCCCTCGGCGAGGCGCGCTTCGTGTCGCTGACCACCTTCCGCCGGACCGGCGACCCGGTCTCGACGCCGGTCTGGGTCGCCCGCGACGGTGACGCCCTGCTGGTCCTGACCCCGACGGAGAGCGGCAAGGTGAAGCGCCTGCGCAACAGCCCGCGCGTGGAGCTGCGCCCGTGCAGCCGCCGCGGGCGGGTCGCCGACGGCGTCGAGGGGGTCCCCGCCGCGGCCGAGATCGTCACCGACCCGACGACGGTCGACCGCCTCACCGGTGTCGTCCGCCGCCGGTACGGCCTCGAGTTCCGCGTGACCATGGCCATCGAGCGCCTCCTGGCCCGCCGCCAGAAGCCGCGCGTGATCCTCCGGATCACCAGTCCCGCCTGAGGACCGTCCACCCCGCCGGCCGCTACAGTCCGACGCCATGGACGACGGGACCGGTCCCTGGTGGGAGCCACCGCTGGCCGGCACGGAGGTCGAGCACCTCGTCGGGGCCCTGGAACGCCTGCGCGCCACCTTCCGCTGGAAGACCGACGGCCTGGACGCCGCGGGGCTGCGGACCCGGATCGGTGGCTCGACCCTCACCCTCGGCGGGCTGCTCAAGCACCTCGCGCTCGTCGAGGACCACTGCTTCACCGGCAAGCTCGACGGGTCACCCCTCGGGCCGCCGTGGGACGACGCGGACCGGCGTCGGGACCCCGAGTGGGAGTTCACCTCGGCCGCCGACGACACCCCCGACACGCTCCACGCCCTCTGGGACAGGCCCGTCGCCCGGTCCCGGACGCGGCTCGACGCAGCCGTGGCCCACGGCGGTCTCGACCAGCTCGTGCACCTGTCCTCGCCCGACGGCCGCCACGTGAGCCTGCGACGCATCGTGTTCGACCTGGTCGAGGAGTACGGCCGGCACACCGGGCACGCCGACCTCCTCCGCGAGGCGGTCGACGGGCGCGTCGGTGAGGACCCGGACGACGACTGGCCGCGGCCGGCGCCGGCCAGCCCGGAGTAGCCCCGGTCAGGTCTCGCCGGGGTGGGTCCCGGCGTCTGTCTCGGTCGCGGCGTCGGTCTCGGTCCCGGCGTCGGTCGCGGTGTGGGCGTCGCCGAGGCGGGCGGTGCGGTATCGGGACGCCCCGAGCCCGGTGGCGACGGTGGCGAAGCCGGCGGCGACGATCCACAGCACGGGCCGGTAGCCGATGGTGTCCGCGAGCAGGCCACCGAGGGGGGCGGCGACGACGATCATGGCCCGGTTGACCGACCGCATGGTGGTGTTCATCCGGCCCTGCAGCCGGTCCGGGGTCACGGCCTGCCGGTAGCCCATCGAGTTGGCGTTCTCCGCGCCCAGCCCGAGCCCGAACAGCAGCTCCCCCGCACCGAACAGCGCCCACCCCGTCGGGAGGGCGGCGCTGAGGGCGAGCAGGACGTAGGCGACCCCCTCGGCGGCCCAGCAGACGACGACCACCCGCCCGACGCCGAACCGGGCCCCGAGCCCGGTGGCGGCCAGGCTCCCGGCCAGGCCGCCGACCCCGGCGGCGGACAGGGCCAGCCCGAGCCCGAACGGGGTGAACCCCAGTGTGCGCAGGGCGAACGGCACCAGCACCGCGCCCGACACCCCGTTGAACAGGAACCAGGCGTGGGTCCCGACGGCGAAGGACCGCAGTGTGGGATGGGTGTAGACCCACCGCAGGCCCTCCACCGCCTCCGCCCGGATCCCGCCCCCGGACCCCGCCCGCCGCGGCGGCGGTGCTGGCTCGACCACGGTGATCCGGGCGATCAGCACCCCGGACACCACGTAGCTGACCGCGTCGACGAGTACCGCCCACGGCGCCCCCAGCAGCGACACCAGACCGCCGGCGAGGGCCGGGCCGGAGGTCTGCGCGACGGCGTCGCTCTGGTCGAGGCGCGCGTGGGCCGACGTCAGCCGGCGCGCCGGCACCAGGCGCGGCACGAAGGACTGGAACGCGGCGTCGTTGACCAGCGACAGCGTCCCGAACACCACCAGCACCGCGATCAGCACGCCGAGGCGCAGCTGGTGGGTCACCGCCAGCACCGGTATCGCGAGCAGCAGCACCCCGCGGGCGAGGTCGGTGGCCACGAGCAGCGGGCGCCGCCGGACCCGGTCGACCAGGACCCCGGTGAGCACCCCGAACAACAGGTACGGCAGCCAGCCCGCGGCGTTGACCAGCCCCACCTGCCCCGCGCTCCCGTGGAGGGTGACCACGACGAGGACCTGCACCGCGAGGGTGGTCACGTAGCTGCCGAACGCCGACACCGTCGACGCCGCCCAGAACGAGCCGAACCCGGTCCGGTCCCGCAGGCCCGGACCCGCCGCCGTCCCGGTCACCTCGTCCTCGCCGCTGGTCTACGGCGCACCGCGGGCCGCCTCGCTCGCGGCGTCCACCCGGGCCGGTGCCAGCTGGTCGCGGCGGCGGGTCAGGTACGCGATCTCGGCGGTGTTGCCCGCGAGGGCGATGGCCCGGTCGTACGCCGCACGCGACTCCGCGCTGCGCCCGAGGCGGCGCAGCAGGTCCGCGCGGGTCGCGTGGTGGGCGTGGTAGCCGCCCAACCGGTCCCCGAGCCGGTCGACGGCCGCCAGGGCCACCTCCGGGCCGTCGAGCTCCGCGACCGCGACCGCCCGGTTGAGGGCGACCACCGGGGACGGGTCGAGGCGGACGAGGTGGTCGTACAGGGCGAGGACCTGCGACCAGTCGGTGTCGCGGGCGTCGCGGGCGGAGGTGTGCACCGCGTTGATCGCCGCCAGGAGCTGGTACCGGCCGGGGGCGACCCCGGTGGCGAGGCGCTCGCGCACCAGCCGGTGCCCCTCCGCGACCAGCGGCGCGTCCCAGGCCCCGCGGTCCTGCTCGTCGAGGGTGACCAGCTCGCCGCCCGCCGACACCCGGGCGGGGCGGCGGGCCTCGGTGAGCAGCATCAGCGCCAGCAGCCCGGCCACCTCTCCGTCGTCCGGGACGAGGGACCGGACCAGGCGGGTCAGCCGGATCGCCTCGGCGGTCAGGTCGCCGCGGACGGGGTCGGTGTCAGGCCCGGTCGCCAGGTAGCCCTCGTTGAACACCAGGAAGAGGACGGCGAGCACGCCGGCGACGCGGGCCGGGAGATCCGCCGCGGACGGCACCCGGTACGGGATGCGCGCCGCCCTGATCTTGGCCTTGGCGCGGGTGATCCGCTGCTCCATCGCGGACTCCTGCACGAGGAAGGCCCGCGCGATCTCCGGCACGGTCAGGCCGCCGACGAGGCGGAGGGTCAGCGCGGTCCGGGTCGCCATCGCGAGCGCCGGGTGGCAGCAGGTGAAGACCA
>CAXSIB010000134.1:0-7800 GCA_964237095.1 uncultured Actinomycetales bacterium | reverse complement strand
TCACCACCGTCAGCAGCGACCACAAACCCCTCCCCCAGAGCTGCGCGCGGACCACCCTCGTCGGCCGGTCCGGCCGGCGTCCCCGGACAACTCACCACTCACCCTCGATCGTCGATTGTTGAAGCCACAGACAGATAGTCGGTGCGGTCTCGCGACCCCCTCACGCCGGTTCGTCGGCTCGGCGGGGCGTCAGCCACGCGGGCATGTTCGCCGATAGTAGTTACCACTCACTTGAGCGGGTTGTCAACCGTCGGCCGGCCGTGCATGTGTGTTGCACTGCGTCTAGCTGTACTGACCGACCCGCCCGCGCACAGTGGCGACCCCAGCGCCTGCCGTCACAAACGGACTTGACGAGCGCTTCCAGCGAGGTCGAAGATCCAGTGCAGTCTTCAGACCGGGGTGAGGTGACCGGCAACACCATGACAACACCGGCTTCTCGGGCGCGCGCCGGGTTGACGCTCCTGACTGACTGCCCAGCTGACCATCGTCGCCCACCGTGTCAGCTCACCAGGTGCCACGTGACCACCCACGACCCTCTCGGTCAGCTACCCGCGTGCGGCAACTGCGACCGCGACAGGTGTAAACCACCAGCGCACTACCAGAGCCACCATTCGACAGTCGACTCATCAGAGGCACATCCCGCTCCATCAACCGAAAGTGAGTGCAGCGCCGTGGCCGACATCGAGATCATCACTCCTCTCTACCATGTCCAATCGACGGCCACGGAGCTGCGTGCGGGTTTCCCCTACTTCAGCTATCACGAGTCGGTGTCCGCGCTGTGGTCACAGAAGTGGCGTGGGCCCTGCGCTGGCAGGATCTACCCGTTCACCGACGGCAACGTCGAGGACTTCGATCCGATCTTCGCCGAGCTGACCCGACGGTCTAATGACGACCCCGCTGTCCTGTACCGGCCCGACGACTACGCCACCCCGTTTCTCCCGGTGGGGCAGCAGCTGGTCGCTGAGGCAGCAGCGGCCATGGCCCGCGGTGACACCGCCGCAGCCCGGGACCGCTTCCTGCGTGCGGCCGCGGTCTACCGGATCGGACGTTTCCCGGTCAACCGGTCCCCTCTCAGCCAGCAGGCCTGGGAACAGGGCAAGGCCGCGTACGAGCAGGCCGGTCAGCTGCTGGACCCGCCCAGTGTGCCGGTGACCATCCCCTTCGGTGACATGGACACCGCCGGCGGCGACCTCGACGTCCCGATACCGGCGTACCTTCGGGTGCCCACGGGCGCGAGGCCGCACAACGGCTGGCCCGTCGTGCTCTTCATCTGCGGGTTGGACGCCTACCGGACCGATCACACGCCGCGCACGCAGGGACACGTCGACCACGGTTGCGCGACGTTGAGTTTCGAGATCCCCGGCACCGGGGACTGTCCCGCCGCACCGCATGACCCGACGTCACCGGATCGGCTGATGAGCAGCGTCCTGGACTGGGTGGTGGCCAACTCCCCAACCTACGGGTTCGACCCGACCAGGATCCTCGCTCGCGGCATCAGCACCGGCGGTTACTACGCCTTCCGGGTCGCCCACACCCACGCGGGGCGGTTGTTCGCGGCCGTGGCGCAGGGCGGTGGCTGTCATCACATGTTCGATGCCGCGTGGATCGGCGCGCAGAATCAGATGGAGTACCCGTTCGCGCTGGCCGACGCCCTCGCGTACAAGTTCGGCTACCGCGACGCCGACCCGGCCCGCGCGCTGGCCCGGTACGCCGCCGAGGCCCGGCGGTTCAGCATGGTCGACTCCGGCCTGGTGGGGACACCGACCTGCAAGCTGCTCGCGATCAACGGAATGGAGGACTCGATCTTCCCCATCGAGGACAGCCTCATCGTGGCGACCCAGGGCGACAAGAAGGACCTCGTCGTCCGAGGTGACCGCGGGCACATGGGCAACCCCGGCGCCGAGGACATCGTGTACCAGTGGATTGACAACGCCCTTGCGGGCAAGCCATGACCACCCGGCCCGGTACCGCAGGGCGAACGCGTCGACCGCGGCCACGTCGACGAAGCACCACCGTGGCCTACCGGGCCGGACCGCACCCGCCGAGAAGCGGCACGTGTCACGACCCGGCGCGCCACAGCCGATCCGGCTCGAGCTGCGTCGAGTCGTGGAAAGCGGTGACCACGTCGAGCTCGCCCGCCGGAAACTTCGCCTCTGACTCCGGCTGACGGTTCGGGTGACTACCGGGGGACGGGGTGGTCCGCGATCGCTTTGCGGGAGCCGGTCGGGGTATCGATGTCGTCGAGGATCCACTGGTCGCGCCCGGCGGTCTTCGCGATGTAGCAGTGGCGGTCGGCGCGGTCGAGGACCTCACGGCCGGTCTCACCTGGTCGGGGTGCGGCCGCGCCGGCGGAGAAGGTGACCGGCCCGCACTGGTGGCGCCACTGCTCGCGGACCCGGGTGAGCACGGACAGGACCTGCACGTCGCTGACCCCGGTGAGGACGAGCACGAACTCGTCCCCGCCCTGGCGGATGGCCCGGTCCCCGGCGCGTAGCCCGACCCGGACGGTACGGCCGAACTCCGCGAGGACGGTGTCCCCGCCGCTGTGTCCGCGGGCGGTGTTGATTTCCCGGAACTCGTCGAGGTCGACGGCGATGACCGCGTCCCCGGGTCGCAGCCCGGCGAGGGCCTCGTCGAGGACCCGGCGGTTGTCCAGCCCGGTGAGGGGGTCGGTGTGGGCGGCGTCGGTCAGCGCGACCCGGTGGGCGTGTTCTGCGCTGCTGCGTCGGGCCAGCAGCAACCCGACCGCGGCCCACACCGACACGCTGATCGCCAGGCGGACCCCGAGGGCGGCGGGCACCCCGGTGTGGGTGACCCCGTTGAGCAGCAGCCATGCCCCCGCCCCCGCCGGGAGCAGGGCCAGCACCGCGCGGGTGGCACCGGTGCACCCGACGTAGAGGAAGACGAACACGAGGAACCCGACGTACACCGGACCGATACCGGTTGTGGCGGACCCGAGGATCGCCAGCCCGAGCAACCCCAAGACCGGGTACATCAACAGCGCGACCCGGGGCAGCCGCGGCCACGGCAGCAGCAGGGTGACCGCGGCCAGGACTCCGGTCACGGCGAAGTCGACCGCGCCGACCATCCGCGCCTGGAGAGACACCGGCAGCAGCCACACCGTGCCGGCCCCGATCATCGACCGGACCGTGAGCAGAGCCGCCCCGAGGACCGCCAACCGGGTCACCTCACCCGCGGCTGGCCCAGATGACCGTTGGCGCACGGGAAACGGCAGGAGCGGCATTCGTCCACCGTGCCCCACCCCACCTGAGCCGCACCTGCGCGACCCACGCTCGCCCGTACCTGGGACGGCTCGCTGATGCAGCTCAACCGGGCGGAGGTCGACCCGGGTGGACGACGGGCGCGGACGACGGGCGCGACGACGGCCGCACCGGGTCGCGGTGGGGCTCACGCGCAGTCCCCCCACCGACGGGGTCGACACCGCCGCCGGTACCACGGTGAGCCCTGTGACCCTCTTATCCCTGTGATGCTTCTGACCGCTGAGGAGCCGAACCCGCGCGTTGCTCCACGTAGCCGCGGGGCGCGCCAACCGGGTGGTCGACGGCTTGCGATGTCGCTGCCGACGGGGGTATTGCCGGCGCCTCTCTCCGGGGCGGCTCAGGAACCCGCGCAGCGGCCACCTACGAAGAACGGGAGCTTGATCCAGGTCCTCGATGCTGTCCGGCGGCGACCAGAGGCGGCGCCTTGACATCTGCGTTCATCCCGCCCCCCGCCGGGTCGACGTCGACGCGGTCAGCTCGCCGGATCACACCACCGCATCAGCAGCCGACGCCGCGACCACCCCGGTGCGGGACACCGGGGTGGCGTCGTCGAACATCGCGGCTGTCAGGTGACCGCGATGGTCGACTGCCAATCCCGGAGGTGCTGTTCCGCTGACGATTGTGACCTCGGCATGTCACCTCGTCGCGGCCGGGAGGCCGTCGACCCAGGATGTGCTCACCCCGGCCACCGCAGTGGACCCGGGTTCAGGGAAGGTCTCGGTCGGTGCGGTCGTCGCGGATGCCACGTTTCGGATGTGGCGGTGAGTTCGCCGATGTCGGTGATCGAAGCTCATGTTCCCATCGAAGCCAGTGCAGAGATCGATGCACCCGCACACCCACTTCTACTCCGGCGAGGGTCACCGTGATCCACCCCAACGGGTGCGTCATCGACGGGCCGTGCGTGGGCACGGTCAGGGCGAGGAAACCGAGGAACGTGGCCGCGCCGGCGGCGAGGAGCCTGCAGTCCGGGCGGTCGTGAGGGCCGCGGGGGCTGGCGATGCGCAGGACACCGACGACCAGCAGCACCGCGCCCATCACGGTTCCGACCCAGAACAGGACGGTCATCAGCGTTCGCTTTCTGGTGAGTTGATCTCGGCGGGTCGGTACTCATTCCGCTCAGGGGCCAACGTCGAGGAGGGCACCCCTTCGGGCCATCTGCCGGTTGCCGAGCATGACCGCCGTCGACAGCCACGTCCCTAATCAGTACGCCTCGCGCCGCCGGTGGACTCCCTGACACCCGTGCCGTCCCCACCCCGGGTCGAGGCCGCCACCGGTTCGGGTCGGTCCGTCGAGTAGATCACTACCTCGGGTCATCCAAAAGGTCAGCGTCCGTGTGCGGGTGCAGATCACGCAACGGCACGTTCGATCTGCATGCCGGGACACGAACAGGGCGCTGGACCGCGATGCACCCTTTCGAGATCGACGAGTTGCCCGTTCTTCGTGCTGGTCATCAAGGCGTGCATGGCCGCTGTCGCTTCGGCGGGGCGGTCCTGCTGCTGAGGATGGACGTTGCGGCCTCTGAGCCCCAAGCGCGTCGGGGCAGGGCGCCGGGAAGGGGGGTTATGTGGGTTCGGCGGTGTGGACGGTCGCGGCGTCGTCGGGGAGGAGTCCGAGGTTGACCAGCGGCCGGGGGGTCACCGCGTCGGTGAGGTAGCCGGCGGCGACCGCGAGCCGGTTCGCGCCGCGGGGCAGGGCGTACAGGTGGTAGGCGCGGGTCACCACCTTCGCGGGGAACCCCGACAGGTGCAGCCCGAGGGGATCAGCGACAGCGTGGCCGGGGCCGAGGTCCACGACCAACCCGAGGTCGCGGTGCCGGTAGGCCTTCGCGGTGCCCACCCCGAGGGTGGCGGCCACGTTGCGGGCCAGCACGTGACCCTGGCGGGTGGCGTGCTGCGCGGTCGGCGGGGTGATCCTCCCCGGCTTGGTCAGGTCCGGGACCGCGGCGGCGTCCCCACCGGCGAACACCTCGGGATGCCCGGGCACCGCGAGGTCGGCGCCCACCACGAGCCGGCCACGGTCCAGGGGAAGCCCGAGACGGCCGATCAGAGGACTCGCGGTCACCCCGGTCACCCACGCCACCGTCCGGGTCGCCACCGTGGTCCCGTCGGTCAAGACGACATGGTCGGCCGCAACCCGGGTCAGGGTGGTCTTCAGCCGGACATCGATGCCCCGGGCCCGCAACACCGCCATCGCCCGCCGCCCGAGCTCGGGACCGACCTCGGGCATCACATGCTCCGCGGTGTCCACCAGCACAAACCGCATCACCGACGCACGGACACCCTGCCGGCGGGCAGCCTCATCAGCCAACGCCCGCAACTGGACCACCAGTTCCGACCCGGCGTAGGACGCGCCGACCACGACGACCGTGCGCCGGGCGTCGCGCTGGACACCGGCGGGTTCGCCGGCGGCGAGGTCCAGCTGCCCGATCAAATGATCACGCAGATACAGGGCCTCGGCGAGGGTCTTCAGCCCGCGGGCGTGCTCGGTGAGCCCGGGGACGTCGAACAGCCGGGTCACCGACCCGGGGGTCAACACCAACCGGTCCCACCGGACGGTCCGCGGGCCGGTCTCAGGGTCGGTGACCTCAAGGGAGTGGCCCTCCAGGTCGACGGTCTCGACCAGCCCCGGGACGAGACGGACACCACGCAGCGACTCCGCCAGCGACACGGCGATCGAGCGGGGGTCCAGCACCCCGCCGGCCACATCGGGCAACAGCGGGGTGTACAACAGGTAGTCATCCGGCGAGATCAGCACCACCTCACAGCCGGCGCGGGCCTTGCGCAGCAACCGCGACAGCCGGCGCGCACACTCAAATCCTGCGAAGCCGCTGCCGACCACCACCACGACCTGCTGGGGCCCTGTCCGTTCCGCCACCATCCACCGTCCCTCCGGTTTCACCGACGTCGCTCAGCCTATGATCTCGATGGTCCTACTCCGCACCGACTGCGGCCGTGCGGTCACGGCAGTCGGCACTGTCGGGCGCTTGACAGGGCAGTCGGAGATGATCGCGTGGATCACGACGGAGCTGGTCGGCGGCGATCGTGGTGGTGGTCAACCCGGCCCGGGTCAAGGACCTGCCCCGCCGTCACCGGATCATCGACAGCTTGTTGGCCGGGGCCGGTTGGCCGGCGCCGCGGTGGTCGGAGACGACCCCGCAGGACCGGGGCACCCGGCAGGCCTGGCCGGCGGTGGCGGGCGCGGCCGACGTCGTGTTCGCCTGTGGCGGTGACGCGACGGTCCGGTCCGGTCCTGCGTGCAGGCCGTCGCCGGCACCGGCACCGCGCTCGCGGTCCTGCGCGCCGGGACCGGGAACCTCCTCTCCGTGAACCTCGGGCTTCCCGCCGATCCCGCGCTGCGCGTGGCGCTGGCGGTGCAGGACGGCCGCCGCTGGACTGACGTCGGCGACGTCGATGGGCAGGTGTCGCGGTGGTGGCGGGAATCGGCTGTGACGCCGAGCTTTGCACGACGGCTCCGTTCCCCTCAAAGCCCGGATCGGGTCCCCGGCGTCCATTCTCGGCGCCCTGGGCCGCCTCCGGGAACAGCCGATGCCGGTTCGGATCGAGGTTGATGACGACCCGCCGCGTCGTCGCCTCGCCCGAGCCGTGCTGGTCGCCAACGTCGAACGCCTGGAGGGCGGGTCCGCCTGATCCTGCATGCCGACCCGGCCGACGGCCACCGGCACATCGTGGTCCTCGCTCTCCGCAACCTCGGACAGTGGGTGGCCATCGCCTGGGTAGCGGTCCGCCTCCGGGGCGCCTTGTCCGGGTCGAGTGCTTCCGCGGTCGCCGGGTCGCCGTCATCACCGATGTGGAGCGTCCACGCGAACTCGACGGTCACATGATCGAGCCGCCGGACCTGACGCACCCACCCTGGCGCGCTGTCGTTGCAAAGTGCGAAGCCGATCGGGTACGCCGATCTCATCGCAGGCACGCCCTGACCGGGCTCACCCAGACAAGGCTGTGGTGCAGTGACCCCGGCATGGACATCCGGGCATCTCCCTCAGACCCGGAAAAGCGCACACTGTCTGCCGACCCGCGGGGCCGCGACACGGCTGGCACTCAGTTCCCGGAACTCACAGACCGCAGTGCATGGGGAGCGGTTTTCGTCCCTCGACGGGCGTGGCTGGCTAGGGTCGGCGGGGTCGGTGGGTGCTGAGCCGGCCGCGAGGAGGGACGTGCCATGACGAGCATTGCCGCGGCGGCGGGGTCGGTCGCGACGTCACCGGTGTCGGTGTCGAAGCTGGGGTACGTGGGGTTCGAGACCCCTGACGTCGACCGGCTGGTGGCGTACTACACCGACGTCCTGGACTTCGTGGTGGTGGAACGCGACCACCGCCGGGCGTATCTGACCACGTCGTTCGACCACCACTGCGTGGTCATCGAACAGGCCGGCACCGTCGATCAGGGCGGCACCGTCGATCAGGGCGGGACGGTCGAGGGGGCCGGCGCCGGGGCGCGCAGTGTGGTCGGCTTCGAGGTCCGCGGCTCCCTCGACCGGGCCGAGCAGCAGCTGCGCGCGG
>CAXSIB010000133.1:0-7955 GCA_964237095.1 uncultured Actinomycetales bacterium | reverse complement strand
GGGGGCGCGGAGCCGGGAAGCGTCGAGTCGGGGGTCGCGGAGTCGGGGGTCGCGGAGCCGGGGGTCGCGGAGCCGGGGGTCGCGGAGCCGGGGGTGAGCCCCCTGCCCGCGTGGCTGTCGACCGCGGGTGACCTGCTGGGCACGTACTTCGCCCTCGAGGACCCGTCGCGGGTCGAGCCCGCCGAGCGCGAGCTCCGGGTCGAGACGGTCCTCGACACCGGGTTGCGGCTGCGCGGCTTCGTCGACCGGGTGGACGTGGCCCCCGGCGGGGAGGTGCGGATCGTCGACTACAAGACCGGCCGCTCCCCCGGCCCGGGCTTCGAGGCGCGGGCGCTGTTCCAGATGCGCTTCTACGCGCTCGTGGTGTGGCGGCTGCGCGGGGTCGTCCCGACCCTGCTGCAGCTCATGTACCTGGGCGACGGCACCGTCGTCCGCTACGCCCCCGACGAGGCCGACCTCCTCGCGACCGAGCGCAAGCTGCGCGCGGTGTGGAAGGCCGTCGAGGAGTCGATGGAGACGCGGGACTTCCGCCCGAACCCCGGCAAGCTCTGCGGCTGGTGCGACCACAAGGTCCGCTGTCCCGCGTTCGGCGGCACGCTCCCGCCGTACCCCGTCGAACCGGTCGGGGGTGTGCCCGACGTCCCGGCCGCGGTGTCCGCCGCAGCCGCCGCCGAGGAGGACGCCGAGATCGTGACCGACCTGGACCGCCAGTGACCGGGCCGCCCGGGGAGCCGGACGCGACCGCCCAGACGGGGTTGACCGCGGAGACGTGGGCCGCCGGACCGGGCGGTGCCGGCGGTGCCGGCGAGACCGTGGACTCCCTGGCGGCCCGGGCCGCCGCGCTGGTCGAGACGGCCGGCCGCCGGGTGCTGATCGGCGTCACCGGGGCGCCGGGGGCGGGCAAGACCACCTTCGTGGCGGCGCTGTGCGCCGCGGTCCGCCGGCGGCCGGGGTGGGACGCTCCCGGGCTCGTCGTGCCCGTGCCGATGGACGGCTTCCACCTCGCCGACGTCGAGCTCGACCGCCTCGGCCGGCGCGACGCGAAGGGCGCCGTCGACACCTTCGACGCGGCCGGCTTCGTCGCGCTGCTGCGCCGGCTGCGGGCGACCGGTCCGGGGACGGGCGCCGCGCCGGAGACCGTCTACGCGCCGGCGTTCGACCGCGACCTCGAGCAGGCCGTCGCCGGCAGCATCGCCGTCGGCCCCGGGGCGCGGCTCGTGGTCACCGAGGGCATCCACCTCCTCGCGCCGGAGCCGGCCTGGGCCGCGGTGCGCCCGCTGCTCGACGAGGCCTGGTTCCTCGACGTCGACCCCGCGGTCCGCGCGGAACGGCTCGTCGCCCGCCACGTCGCCTTCGGCAAGGCCCCCGCCGCCGCGGTGGCCTGGGTGGCGGCGGTCGACGAGCCCAACGCGGTCCGGGCGCGCGCCCGCCGCGTCACCGCCGACCTCGTCGTCGACTACGACCGGCTCGGGCTCGGATCGGCGCCGGTGGGCTGACCGGCCGGGTACCTGATCTCAGGCGAACGGCCCGGCTCAGCCGGCGGCGGCGCGGTGGCGGGCGAGGTCTGCGAGCCCGACGCCGGAGAGGTCGGTCAGCACCCACCAGCCGGGCTCGGCCGCGACCGGGCCCGCGTTCGGGGTGACCACCACGGCGGCGCCGGCCGCGGCGGCGGACCGGGCCCCGGTCCGGGAGTCCTCGATCGCGACGCAGTCCACCGCGGCGACGCCGAGGACGGTCATCGCCCGCCGGTAGGCCTCCGGGTCGGGCTTGCCGCGCTCGACCATGTCCCCGGTGACGATCGTCGTGAACGCCGGGAGCCCGGCCGCCGCCATCGCCTCGACCACGGGCGCCACGACGTCGGGGTAGGACATCGTCACCATCGCCTGCGGGATCCCGGCCGCGGCGACCTCCGCGAACAGCCGCGCCACCCCCGGCCGCCACGGCACGTGCGCCCGCAGCCGCCGGACGACGCCGGTGATCAGCCGGTCGACGATCTCCGCGGCCGGCAGCGGGACCGGCCCGTGCTCGGCGATGTACCGGCCCGACGTCAGCAGCTCGTTGCCGACCAGGGCGTGGGCCCGCTCGAGGTCCCAGGTCCCGCCGAAGGACTCGACCAGCGCGAACTCCTCGGCGATCCAGTAGTCCTCGCTCGCGACCAGCGTCCCGTCGAAGTCCCAGAGCACCGCGGCCGGCGGCGCGCCCCCGTCACCGACCAACGGGAAGGCAGCACGCTGGTCACCTGGCATTGAAGTACTTGGCCTCCGGGTGGTGGACGACGAGCGCGTCGGTGGACTGCTCGGGGTGCAGCTGGAGCTCCTCGGAGAGCTCGACCCCGATGCGCCCGGGCTCGAGCAGCGCCACGAGCTGGCTGCGGTGCTCGAGGTCGGGACACGCCGGGTAGCCGAAGGAGTAGCGGGAGCCCCGGTAGCCCTGGCCGAGGACCCCGTCGAGGTCCGGCGCATCCTCCCCGGACAGTCCGAGCTCGTCGCGGATCCGGGCGTGCCAGAACTCCGCGAGGGCCTCGGTCAGCTGGACCGAGAGCCCGTGCAGCTCCAGGTAGTCGCGGTAAGAGTCGGCCGCGAACAGGTCCGCCGCCACCTCCGACACCCGCGACCCCATCGTCACCAGCTGGAACGCGATCACGTCGAGCTCGCCGGACTCCCGCGGCCGGAAGAAGTCGGCCAGGCACAGGCGGCGGTCGCGGCGCTGGCGCGGGAAGTCGAAGCGGGCGATCTCGACCCGGTCCGAGCCGGGCTCGGCCGGACAGGTGGTCGGGTCGTAGACGACGAGGTCGCGGCCCTCGGCGTTGCACGGCCAGTAGCCGTAGACGACCGCGGCCTGCAGGACGGAGTCGGTGTGCAGGCGGCGCAGCCACTCCCGCAGCCGCGGTCGGCCCTCGGTCTCGACGAGGTCCTCGTAGCTCGGGCCGTCGCCGGTCCGGACCCCGCGCAGCCCCCACTGCCCGAGGAAGGTCGCGCGCTCGTCGAGGTAGGCCGCGAACTCCGCCTGGCGCAGCCCGCGCACCACCCGCGACCCCCAGAACGGCGGCACCGGGACCTTGACGTCGGTCGCGACGTCCGACCGCCGGTCGTCGACCGCCGTCGTGACACCGGCACCGGCACGCACCGGGACCCCGCCGGCCTCGCCCGGCACCTGGTCCGGCACGTCGGCCGCGCCCGCCGAGCCGGTGAGCAGGCCCGGAGTCTGCCCGGGCGCCACCCGCACCCGCCGCTCCCGCAGCGCGGGCAGCGCCGCTCCCGGCTCGCCGCGCTTCATCGCCGCCAGGGTGTCCATGAGGCGCAGGCCCTCGAACGCGTCGCGGGCGTACCGGACCTCGCCGGCGTACATCGCGGCGAGGTCGGTCTCGACGTAGGCGCGGGTGAGCGCGGCGCCGCCGAGGAGCACGGGCCAGCGGGCGGCGACCCCGCGGTCGTTCATCTCCGCGAGGTTCTCCTTCATGATCACCGTGGACTTGACCAGCAGTCCCGACATCCCGATCGCGTCCGCGTCGTGCTCGGCGGCGGCGTCGAGGATGGCCCCGATGGGCTGCTTGATCCCGAGGTTGACCACGCGGTAGCCGTTGTTGGTCAGGATGATGTCGACCAGGTTCTTGCCGATGTCGTGGACGTCGCCGCGGACGGTGGCCAGCACGATCGTGGCCTTGCCGTCGGTCGCGCCGCCCTTGCGCTCCATGTGGGGCTCGAGGTGCGCGACCGCGGCCTTCATCGTCTCGGCGGACTGGAGCACGAACGGCAGCTGCATCTGGCCGGACCCGAACAGCTCCCCGACGGTCCGCATGCCCGCGAGCAGCTCGTCGTTGACGATCTCCAGCGCGGTCCGCCCGGTGGCCAGCGCCGCGTCCAGGTCGTCGCCGAGCCCGGCCCGCTCGCCGTCGACGATCCGGCGCGACAGCCGCTCCGGCAGCGGCAGCGCGGCCAGCTCGGCGGCCCGGTTCGCGCGCGTGTCGGACAGCGTCACGCCCTCGAACATCGCGAGGAACACCGTGAGCGGGTCGTAGTCCTCGCGCCGGCGGTCGTGGATGAGGTCGAGGGCCACCAGGCGCTGGTCGTCGGGGATCCGGGCGATCGGCATGATCTTGGACGGGTGGACGATCGCGGAGTCCAGCCCGGCCTTCACACACTCGTCGAGGAACACCGAGTTGAGCACCGCGCGGGCCGCCGGGTTCACCCCGAACGAGATGTTCGAGACGCCGAGGGTCGTGTGCACGCGGGGGTGGCGCCGCTTGACCTCGGCGATCGCGGCGATGGTCTCGATCGCGTCGCGGCGGGTCTCCTCCTGCCCGGTGGTCACCGGGAACGTCAGGCAGTCCAGGAGGATGTCCTCGACCGCCATGCCCCAGTGCTCGGTGAGGTCGGCGACGAGGCGGTCGGCGACGGCGACCTTCCACTCCGCGGTCCGCGCCTGCCCCTGCTCGTCGATGGTGAGCGCGACCACGGCGGCGCCGTGCTCCATGACGATCGGCATGACCTGCGCCAGGCGCGAGCGCGGGCCGTCGCCGTCCTCGTAGTTGACGGAGTTCACGACACTGCGCCCGGGCAGTCGCTGCAGCGCGGCCTCGACCACCGCGGGCTCGGTGGAGTCCACGACGACCGGCAGGGTCACCGCGGTCGCGATCGCCGCGGCCATCGCGTCCATGTCGGCGACCCCGTCGCGCCCGACGTAGTCCACGCAGAGGTCGAGCAGGTGGGCGCCGTCGCGCAGCTGGTCCCGGGCGATCCCCACCCCGGCCTCGACGTCGCCGGCCAGCAGCGCGTCACGGAAGGCCCGGCTGCCGTTCGCGTTGGTGCGCTCCCCGATCGCGAGGAACGCGGAGTCCTGGTCGAAGGACATGTGCTGGTAGAGGCTCGCGACCCCGCGGTCCTGCTCGACGGCGCGCGGGCGGACCTCGAGGCCGCGGACCCGGTCGACGACCCGGCGCAGGTGCTCCGGGGTGGTCCCGCAGCAGCCGCCGACCAGCGACAGGCCGTAGTCGCGGACGAAGGTCTCCTGGGCGTCGGCGAGCTGGTCCGGGGTGAGGGGGTAGCTGGCGCCGTCCGACGTGAGCTGCGGCAGCCCCGCGTTGGGCAGGCAGCCGACCATGACCTTCGCCTGGCGCGACAGGTGGCGCAGGTGCTCGCCCATCTCCGCCGGCCCGGTCGCGCAGTTCAGGGAGATCAGGTCGATCCCCAGCGGCTCCAGGGTGGTCAGCGCCGCCCCGATCTCCGAGCCGAGCAGCATCGTCCCGGTGGTCTCCACGGTGACGCTGACCATGATCGGCAGGTCGACGCCGGCCGCGCGCAGCGCGCGCTTCGCCCCGGCGACCGCGGCCCGGGCCTGCAGCAGGTCCTGGACGGTCTCGACGAGGACGGCGTCGACCCCGCCCTCGATCATCCCGGCGACCTGCGCCTGGTAGGCGTCGCGGAGCTGGGCGTAGCGGATGTGGCCGAGAGTCGGCAGCTTCGTCCCGGGCCCGACCGAGCCCAGCACCCAGCGGGGCCGGTCGGGGGTGGACCAGCCCGACGCGACCTCCCGGGCCAGGCGGGCCCCGGCCAGGGAGAGCTCGTGGATCCGGTCGGACAGCCCGTACTCGCCGAGCGCGGACAGGTTGGCGCCGAAGGTGTTGGTCTCGACGGCGTCGCAGCCGACCGCGAGGTAGGCGTCGTGGATGGCGCGGACGATGTCCGGACGGGTGGCCGACAGGACCTCGTTGCAGCCGTCGTGGCCGTCGAAGTCGTCGAGGGTGGGGTCGTGCTCCTGGAGCATCGTCCCCATCGCCCCGTCGGCCACGACCACCCGGGTCGCCAGTGCCGCCCGCAGTGACGTCGACCCGCGCAGCAGCTGCGACACCTGACACCCCCTCCCCGGGAGCGTAGACGGCGGCCCGCGCCGGGACCGGGTCCCGGCGCGGGACCGGCAGTAGTGTCGGCCGGGCCGGCCGCCAGGAGAGACGGTCGGCGTCCGAGCGTCCGGAGAGGATCGCGTGCTGGAGCTCGAAGGACTGCCCGAGCTGGTCGACCCCGTGGTGGTGACGGCCTTCGAGGGCTGGAACGACGCCGGGGACGCCGCGTCCGCCGCGGTCGACCACCTCGTCGAGACCCTCTCCGCGGTCCCGCTGGTGGCGGTCGACCCCGAGGACTACTACGACTACCAGGTCAACCGCCCGACGGTCAGCCTCGACGAGGACGGCCACCGCCACCTCTCCTGGCCGACCACGCAGGTCAGCGTCGTGCGGCGCGGCGGCGAGGGCGGCGACCTCGTCCTCGTCCGCGGCATCGAGCCGAACATGCGCTGGCGGCAGTTCTGCGACGAGCTGACCGGCCTGTTCGACGCCCTCGACGCCCGCCTCGTCGTCCACCTCGGCGCCCTGCTCGCCGACGTCCCCCACACCCGGCCGGTGCCCGTGGACGGCCACGCGTCGGACGCCGAGCTGTCCGCCGGGCTGGGCCTGGAGGAGTCCCGCTACGAGGGGCCCACCGGGATCGTCGGTGCCCTGGCCGACGCCGGCAGCCGCCGCGGCGTCCCCTCGGTGTCGCTGTGGGCGGCGGTCCCGCACTACGTCGCGCAGACCCCGTGCCCGAAGGCGACCCTCGCCCTGCTGCGGCGACTCGAGGACCTAATCGACGCCCCCATCCCGATGGCCGACCTCCCGGAGCAGGCCCGCGCGTGGGAGCGCGGGGTCGAGGAGCTGGCCCGGGAGGACAGCGAGGTCGCGGAGTACGTCCGCTCGCTGGAGACGGCGAAGGACACCGCCGACCTGCCCGAGGCCAGCGGCGACGCGATCGCGCAGGAGTTCGAGCGGTACCTCCGCCGCCGCCAGCGCCGCCGCGACACCTGACCGCGGGACCGGACGGCGGAACCCCGGTAGCCGCACAGGTCCTCGTCAGGCACCCGCCCGCACGCTGAGGGGTGGCGGCTGCCGGCCGCCTGCGTCGGCGACACCGCGGGAGGCCCGCCATGCACCCCCGCGGCGCCCGCACGCTCCCGCGCCGGCTGTTCGACCTCGGCTTCCACGACACCGACGCCGACGGGGCCGACGCCAACCCCACCGCGCTGGTGACCCGTTCCGTCCTGGTCCTGGCCGTGTCCTTCGCCCTCACGTCGTGGATCCGCGCGACCGTCTACCGCACCTGGGGCGCGTGGCGGTACCCGACGACGTTGGCCACCTTCCTGGTGGTGGCCTCGGTGTTGCTGTACGTGGCGATGGGCCGCCCGGCGCTCGCCCGGGTGCGTGGCCGCCGCACCGAGCAGGTCGGGCGGCAGGTGGTCGTCGAGGTGGAGTCCGAGCGGCACCGCTTCCTCGCCGAGCTGCAGGACGCCTTCGACATGGTCGACTCCGAGGCCGCGGCCCTGACGCTGGTCACCCGCAGCCTCGCGGTCGTGCACGCCGGCCCGGGCGAGCTGCTGCTGGCCGACTCCAGCCGGGCCCACCTCCACCGGGCGGCGGCCTCGGTGCACGGCGCCCCCGGCTGCGGGGTGACCGGTCCGTCGCGGTGCCCGGCGGTGCGCCGCGGGCAGAGCACCCACTTCCCCTCCAGCACGGCGCTGTCGAGCTGCCCCCGGCTCACCGACCGGGGGCCCGGGTTGTCCGCGCTCTGCGTACCGGTCACGATCCTCGGGAGCCCGATGGGGGTCGTGCACGTCACCGACCCGGAGGGCACCGTCCACACCTCCGCGGAGCGGGTGCGGGTGGAGAGCCTCGCCGCCCAGGCCGGGGCCCGCATCGGCGCGCTGCGGGCGGCCGCGGCCAGCCGGCTCGCCGCCACCACCGACCCGCTCACCGGCCTCGCCAACCGGCGGAGCATGACCGACGACCTCCGGCGGCTCGCGGCCCCGGGACGCCGCTACGCGGTCGCGTTCGTCGAGCTCGACCTGACCGGGATCCTCGCCGACGCCGGCGGGCACGTCGAGGAGGACCACGCGCTGCGGCGGTTCGCCTGGGTGCTCACCACGACGGT
>CAXSIB010000132.1:0-7984 GCA_964237095.1 uncultured Actinomycetales bacterium | reverse complement strand
CGCCGACGAGATGTTCTCGATCCTCATGGGGGAGGACGTCGAGCAGCGCCGGTCGTTCATCCAGCGCAACGCCAAGGACGTGCGCTTCTTGGACATCTGAGGACAGAGTCTGGACCTCTGAGCAGGGTCCGGACATCTGATGGCAGGTCAGGCAGCACAGGTCGAACAGCAGCAGACGCAGGGGGACACGGGTGCCGGACGACGACGACGCAGGTGGCGGCAGCGGGGACCGCGACCCCTACGAGACCGACGACGAGGCGGTGTACGAGGTCGCCGAGCCGGTCGGGGCGGCACCGGGGGCTGCGACACAGGGGATTGCGACACCGGGGATTGCGGCACAGGGGGGTGCGGCCGGCGGGGTGGGCTCGGGTGCGCGCGGTCCGAGCGGCGCCGGCGCCGGTGAGCCGGTCGGCCCGCGCGGCCGGATCGAGCCGGTCGACCTGCAGACCGAGATGCAGCGGTCCTACCTGGACTACTCGATGTCGGTCATCGTCGGCCGCGCGCTGCCCGACGTCCGAGACGGGTTCAAGCCCGTGCACCGCAAGATCCTCTACGGGATGTTCGACGGCGGCTACCGCCCGGACCGGCCGCACTCCAAGTGCTCGCGCATCGTCGGCGAGATCATGGGGCAGTACCACCCGCACGGGGACTCCGCGATCTACGACACCCTGGTGCGCCTCGCGCAGCCGTGGGCGATGCGGTACCCGCTGGTGTCCCCGCAGGGGAACTTCGGCTCCCCGGGCAACGACCCGGCGGGCGCGATGCGCTACACCGAGGCGAAGCTCGCGCCGCTGGCCATGGAGATGGTCCGCGACATCGACAAGGACACCGTCGACTTCCAGGCCAACTACGACGGTCGCACCACCGAGCCGGTGATCCTGCCGGCCCGCTACCCGAACCTGCTCGTGAACGGCTCCGCCGGCATCGCGGTGGGCATGGCCACGAACATCCCGCCGCACAACCTCCGCGAGGTCGCCGCCGGGGCCCGCTGGTCCCTCGCCCACCCGGACGCCTCCCGCGAGGAGCTCCTGGCGGCGTTGATGGAACGAATCCCCGGGCCGGACTTCCCGACCCGCGGGCTCGTCGTCGGTCGTTCGGGCATCGAGGACGCCCAGCGCACCGGCCGCGGCCTGATCACCATGCGGGGCGTGGTGGAGGTCGAGGAGATCGACGGGCGCACCTGCATCGTCATCACCGAGCTGCCGTACCAGGTCAACCCGGACAACCTGCAGCTCAAGATCGCCGAGCTGGTGAACACCGGTCGGATCACCGGCATCGCCGACCTGCGCAACGACACGTCGAGCCGAACCGGGCTGCGGATCGTCGTCGTGCTGCGCCGTGACGCCGTCGCGAAGGTCGTGCTGAACAACCTCTACAAGCACACCCAGCTGCAGGACACGTTCGGCGCGAACATGGTCGCCCTCGTCGACGGGGTGCCGCGGACGCTGCCGCTGGACTCCTTCGTCCGGTACTGGATCGCCCACCAGGTCGAGGTGATCCAGCGCCGCACGCGCTACCAGCTGGCCGAGGCCCAGCGCCGGGCCCACATCCTGCGCGGCTACGCGAAGGCCCTCGACGCCCTCGACGCGGTCATCGCGCTCATCCGCAGCTCGGCGTCCGCCGAGGCCGCGCTGGCCGGGCTCATCGAGCTGCTCGAGATCGACGACGTGCAGGCGCGCAACATCCTCGACCTGCAGCTGCGGCGCCTCGCGGCCCTGGAGCAGCAGGAGATCCGCGACCGCCTCGCGGTGATCGTCGACGAGATCGCCGACTACGAGTCGATCCTCGCCTCGCCCGAACGCCAGCGGACGATCATCGACGAGGAGCTCGGGGAGATCGTCGACCGCTACGGCGACGACCGCCGCACCCAGCTGATCCCGTCCGACGGCGAGGTGAACATCGAGGACCTCATCGCCGAGGAGCAGGTGGTCGTCTCGATCACCCGCGGCGGCTACGCGAAGCGGACGAAGGTCGACCTGTACCGCTCCCAGCGCCGCGGCGGCAAGGGCGTGCGGGGGGCGAGCCTGCGCGGGGACGACGTCGTCGAGCACTTCTTCGTGACCTCCACCCACCACTGGCTGCTGTTCTTCACGACGGCGGGCCGGGTGTACCGGGCCAAGGCCTACGAGCTGCCCGAGGCCAACCGGGACGCCCGCGGACAGCACGTCGCGAACCTGCTCGCGTTCCAGCCCGACGAACAGATCGCCCAGGTCCTCGACATCGCCGACTACGCGCAGGCGCCGTACCTGGTGCTGGCCACGCGGGCCGGGTACGTGAAGAAGACGCGGCTGGCGGAGTTCGACTCCAACCGGACCGGCGGGGTCATCGGGATCGTCCTGCGCGAGCCCGACGACGAGGTCATCGGCGCCGAGCTCGTCGCGTCCGACGACGAGCTGCTGCTGGTCAGCCGGCGGGCGCAGTCGGTCCGCTTCGGCGCCGACGACGAGCAGCTGCGCCCGATGGGGCGGGCGACGTCGGGCGTCACCGGGATGCGGTTCCGCGAGGGCGACGACCTGCTGAGCCTCTCGGTCATCCGCGCGGGCCACGACGACGCCGGCCTCTCGGTGTTCACGGTCACCCGCGGCGGCTACGCCAAGCGGACCGCGATCACCGAGTACCGCCTGCAGGGCCGCGGCGGCCTGGGCATCCGGGCGATGCGGATCGCGGAGGAGCGCGGCCAGCTCGTCGGGGCGCTCATCGTGGCCGAGTCCGACGAGGTCCTGTGCGTGCGGGCAACGGGCGGGGTCACCCGCAGCGCCGTCTCCGAGGTCGCGGTCAAGGGCCGCGACACCATGGGCGTCCGCTTCGTCTCGTGGGCGGCCAGCACCGAGGACGCGGTCCTCGGCATCGCCCGCAGCGTCGAGACCGAGTCCGTCGAGGCCGACCTCGAGGCGGCGGCGGCCGCGTCGGCCACGGCGGCGGCGGCCACGGACGGCGCCGACGGTGGGAGTGTGGTCGGCGACGCCGTGGCCGACGGCGGCGACGAGGCGGACAATCCGGTGGGCGGCGTGGACACTGCTGGGGACCCCTACGGGGACGACCCGGCCGTGACCGACGACGACAGTACGGACGACGGCACGGACGGCCCGGACGGCACTGACGGCACTGACGACGGAGGGACACCGGAGTGAGCGGAGTCGAGGCACCGGCGGCCCGGGCGGTCGCTCGGGGCCGGGCGGACAGCCCGGACATCGAGCGCATCCCCGACCGGCCGGCCGGCCCGGCCCGGCCTGCGGTGTCCCGCCCACCGCGTACCCGGCGGGCGCACCTGCGCCTCACCCGCGTGGACCCGTGGTCGGTGATGAAGATCGCGTTCATGCTCGCCATCGCGGTGGCGGTGGTCGAGGTGGTGGCCGTCGTCGTGCTGTGGTCCTCGCTGAACGCGGCGGACGTCTTCACCCAGATCAACACCATCGCCCGCAACCCGAGCTACTTCGGCACCTCGGGAGTGAGCTTCGACGTCCTGAACTACGTCGGGCTCAACCGGGTGCTCGGCGTCTCGATCCTGCTCGCGCTGGTCAACGCGGTGCTGACCACCGCGATCGCCACGCTCGCGTCGTTCCTCTACAACCTGGCGTCGGGCCTGCTCGGCGGCCTCGAGGTCACCCTCGCCGAGACCGACTGACCGCGAGGATGGCGGGCTGACCGACCGGGCGGCACGTCCGGGGCCCTGCGGTACCGTGGTCCCGGCATGCAGCGACGTGCCGTCCGGGCCTATAGCTCAGTTGGTTAGAGCGCTTCCCTGATAAGGAAGAGGTCAGAGGTTCAAGTCCTCTTAGGCCCACCGGTAGGTACACCACCCGCACGCCGCCACCCCCGGTCCGCTCTGGTCGGCGGACGGTCCCGAGTCCTGGAGGTCACCGGTGCGCACGGTCGTCATGGTCGCCGCGGTCGCGGGTGGGCTGGTCTGGTGGCGTCGCCGGCGCTCGGCGGCCGCGGAGTCCGCCCTGTGGGCCGAGGCCGGGGCCGCACCCGTCCGCGACCTGCGCTGACCTGGTCCCGGACCCCTTCGGGGACGTAGCTCAATTGGCAGAGCACCGCCTTTGCAAGGCGGGGGTTGGGGGTTCGATTCCCCTCGTCTCCACGCCGCACCACCCCGACCGGCCGTGACCGGCGGCGCCGGACACGGTCCCGCGGGAGGCTTCCTTCCTGGTGGACGGCCGCTCCCGGTCGGGCCGAACCCCCCTGTCGGTCTGTCCCTCCCCGTCCACGGCGACCTCGACGCGGCGGCGGCGCTGCGGTGGCTGGCCGCGCACACGACCCCCGGGGTGGACCTCGTCGCCGACGGGACCTACCGGCGGACGACCGCTGACGGCGTCCTCGTGGTCGAGCCGGTGCCCGGCGGCGCGACGGTCCTGGTCCGGATCGCGGGGGCGCGTGGATCCCGACCGCCCAGCCCGGTCGAGCTCACCCAGGTCCGCTTCGCCCTCGACCTCGACCGGGACATGGACGCCGTGCAGGCCGCGCTGCGCCGCGACCCGGTGCTCGGGCCGCTGGTCGAGCTGCGCCCCGGCCTGCGGGTGATGGGCGGCTGGTCGCCGTGGGAGGCCCTCGTCCGGGTCGTCGTCGGCCAGCAGGTGTCGGTCCCCGGCGCCCGCACCCTGGCCGGGCGGCTGGCGCAGATCGCGGGGACCCCGGTTGCCGGCGGCGCGACGGGACTCGACCGCCTCTTCCCCGGGCCGGCCGAGCTGCTGGCCACCGACCTCGGCCCCGTGGGCCTGACCGGTGCGCGCCGCCGGACGCTCGAGGGCCTGGCCGGCGCCGTCACCCGGGGTCGCGTGCCGGCCGGGCCGGACGGCGACCCGGGCGGCGGGGACCGCTGGCTCGAGGCCCTGTCCCACGAGTTCGGGATCGGACCCTGGACGCTGTCCTACCTGGCGATGCGGGTGGTGCGCGACCCGGACGCGTGGCCCGTGGGTGACCTGGTGCTCCGCCGCGCGTGCACCGCGTTCGGGCTCGACGTGCGCTCGGGCGTCCCGCACCTGAGCCCGTGGCGGGCCTACGCGGCCACCCATCTCTGGGAGGCCACCTGGGGCCAGCCCGCCGGATGACGGCCGGACCACCCCGACGAGGGCCCGACCGGCGAGGAGTGGCGCGGGAATCCGCGGAGCGGGCATCCCACGCCACTCGCCGACCCGGCGGGGCCGGGGGCTCAGCCCTGGTGCTGGCCGCTCTGCTCGGCGGCCTTGTCGGCCGCGGCGTGCGCCGCGTCCGAGGTCGCGTCGGCGGCGTGGCCCGCGGCGTCGGCGGCCTGGTCCGCGGTGTCCGAGGCCCGTTCGGACGTCTTCTCCGCGGCGTCGGACGCCTTGCCCGCCACCGTGCCGGCGAGGTCGGCGGCCTTGTCGGACACCCCGTCGATGGAGTCCTTGGCGCTGTCCGTCGCGTCGGACACCCGGTCGGCCACGTGCTTCGCCCCGCCCGCGACGGTCTCGGCGGCGTTCGCGGCGGCCTTCGAGACGGCGTCGGCCAGCTTCGGGGCGGCGTCGGACGCCTGGCCCGCGGTGTCGGCGGCCTTCCCGGAGACCGTGTCCGCGGCGGCACCGAACCGGTCCGCGGCGCTGTCCTGCCACGGGTCGTCCTTCTTGGCCGACATCGTCCGCCAGACGGCGACCCCGACGCCGACCACGGAGCTGATGACGAGGAACCGCCGCAGCTTCCGCCCGCGGGTGGCGACGGGGACGACGTCGGCGCCCCGGAGGGCGTCGAGGGCGTTCGAGCCGCGGCGCGCCGCCTCGTGGGCGATCGGCTGCCCCCGCTCGGCGAGACGGCTGCCGACGTCGTGCGCGGTGTCACCGGCCTTCGTGCGGGCGACGGCCAGGGCCGGCGCGAGCCGGTCCGCGGCGTCGTGGAGGGCCGGGACCACCCGGTCGCTCATCGCGTCGCCGAGAGAGTCGCGCGCGTCCTGCAGGTGGGGGGTGGCCCGCTCACCGGCCGTGTGCAGGGCGGGGATGAGCCGCTCGCTGACGAGCGTGCGGGCCTGGCCGGGTACGTCGGCCACGGCCGCCGCCACGGCAGCGCCCGCCGCCGAGGCCTTGATGGTGCCGACGGTCTGCTCCGCCTTGCTGTTGCCCACGGTGTTCCTCCGCTCCCGGGCCGACGAGCGGCCCGGCGTCTGCATCCGGCGTGTCCGACGACGCACCGATCCCCCGATCGTCCCGCACGGCCACCCTCCCGGCCAAGTCGTCGGCGCGGTCGACTCCGGGGGGTGCGTGGGACCATGGGGCTGCGCGCTGCGCATCTCGCAGCCCGCACTCGCACCACCGACCCCGGCGCCCGGCCGGCCGGGGCCGACCCGGCCCGACATCTCCAGGAGCGACGTGCCCGACCAGCTGACCGCGACCCTCACCACCAACCGCGGCGACATCGTCATCAACCTCTTCGACAACCAGGCGCCGAAGACGGTCCGCAACTTCGTCGAGCTCGCCGAGGGCACCAAGGAGTGGAAGGACCCGCGCACGCGGGCGACGAAGACCACGCCGCTCTACGACGGGCTGGTCTTCCACCGCGTGATCGCCGGCTTCATGCTCCAGGGCGGGGACCCCCTCGGCGACGGCCGCGGCGGGCCGGGCTACACCTTCGCCGACGAGTTCCACCCCGAGCTGCAGTTCGACCGGCCGTACCTGCTGGCGATGGCCAACTCCGGCCCGAACACCAACGGCTCCCAGTTCTTCGTCACCGTGGCCGCCACCCCGTGGCTGAACCGCAAGCACACGATCTTCGGTGAGGTCGCCGACGCCGACAGCCGGGCCGTGGTCGACGCGATCGGCGCGACGAAGACCGGGCGCGGCGACGTGCCGGTCGAGCCCGTGGTGCTGGAGAAGGTCACGATCAACCGCGCCGGCGCCTGAGGCCCGTCCGATGAGCTGGCCGGCCGACCCGCAGACCCGGGCGGAGCCCGTGGCCCCGCCCACGTGCTACCGGCACCCCGGGCGGGAGACCTACGTCTCCTGTCAGCGGTGCGGCCGGCCGATCTGCCCCGACTGCATGCGGCCGGCGTCGGTCGGCTTCCAGTGCCCGGAGTGCGTCGCCGAGGGCGCGGCGACGGTGCGGGCCCCGCGGTCGGCCCTCGGCGCGCGCCTGCGGGGGGACGGCACCCCCGTCACCTACGGACTGATCGCGCTGTGCGTGGTCGCCTACCTGCTGCAGCGTCTCGACCCCACGATCACCGGGGACTACTTCCTCTACGGCGGCGGCCCGGGCGTCGGGGGCGTCGCGGGCGGGCAGCCGTACCGCCTGCTCACGGCGGTCTTCCTGCACGAGAGCATCATCCACATCGGCTTCAACATGGTCAGCCTGTACTTCGTGGGGCGGCCGTTGGAGGTCGCGCTCGGGCGGGCCCGCTTCCTCGCGGTCTTCTTCGTCGGCGGCCTGGCCGGCAGCGTGGCCGCCTACGTGCTCGCCGCGCCGGACTCGCCCAGCCTCGGCGCCTCGGGAGCGATCTTCGCCCTGTTCGGGGCGTTCCTCGTCGTCGCCCGCTCGATCGGCGGGGACGTCCGCTCGATGCTGGGCATCCTCGTCGTCAACCTCGTGTACAGCTTCGCGGTGCCGGGCATCAGCTGGCAGGCGCACGTCGGCGGGCTCGTCGCCGGGCTGCTGCTCGGGCTCGTGCTCGTCCGGGCCCCGCGGGCCCACCGCGTCCCGGTGACGGTCGCGGCCGTCGTCGTGCTGCTCGCCGTGCTCGCGGTGGCCGTGGTGGCGCGCACGTCGGACCTCGGTGGCTCCCTGCTCTGAGGGCCTCCCCTCCGACGGGGCCTGCTCCGACCGGTCGGCGTCACCGACGGTCGGCCCACCATCCACAGCCTGTGGACAAGGCTGGGGAGAAGCACAGACCTGTCATTCAGGTCAAATCGTCCCGGAGTCACGGGGCGCCGGGATGGCGCCGTCCGGGACGAGCCGCCGGTCCGTCGGGGCCCCCGTCGCGGGCACCCGCCGCGTCGCCGGAACGGCCGTGCGGTGCGCTGGCTACCCTGTCCTCGTGCCCGAT
>CAXSIB010000131.1:0-8022 GCA_964237095.1 uncultured Actinomycetales bacterium | reverse complement strand
CGATGCGGCGGGCGGCGTGTCGGCGTCGCCCCTGCCGGCGGGCGGGCGGGTCGGTCAGTCGATCGAGGGGGGCGCGGCGGCGGGCCGGGGGTCGGTCGGCGCGGCCGGCGGCTCGGGGAGCGCCACCCAGTCCGCCTCGAAGACCGCCCCGACCTCCCCGCCGGGTCCGGACCCCGGTCCGGCGGCCTCAGCTCCAGCGGAGGCGACCGCGGCCCGCACGGCGGCGGCCTCGGCCGCCGCGGCGGCGGCCGTCCCCGGCCGGGACCGGGCCACCCAGCCCTCGAGGTTGCGCTGGGGCCCGCCCGACACCGCGAGGGCGCCGGCCGGCAGGTTGCGCCGCAGCACCGTGCCCGCGCCGGTGTAGGCGCCGTCGCCCACCGTCACGGGCGCGATGAACTTGGTGTCGGATCCCGTGCGGCAGTGGTCGCCGATCGTCGTGTGGTGCTTGCTGATCCCGTCGTAGTTGACGAACACCGACGAGGCCCCGATGTTCGTGCCGGCGCCGATCGTCGCGTCCCCCACGTAGGACAGGTGCGGCACCTTCGACCCCTCGCCGATGCTCGCGTTCTTGGTCTCGACGAAGGTGCCGATCTTCCCGTGGGCGCCGAGGCGGGTCCCCGGGCGGAGGTAGGCGAACGGCCCGACCGAGACCCCCGCCCCGAGGACGGCGCCCGTGCCGTGGGTCCGGACGACGGTCGCGCCCGGCCCGACCGAGACGTCGGTGAGCGTGGTGTCCGGCCCGACGACGGCCCCCGCCCCGATCACGGTGTGCCCGTGCAGCTGCGTCTGCGGGTGCAGCGTGACGTCCTCGGCCAGCTCGACGTCGCCGTCGACCCAGGTCGTCGCGGGGTCCACGACGGTCACCCCGGCCCGCATCCAGGCGTCGAGGGTGCGGCGGTTCAGCTCCGCGCCGAGCTCCGCGAGCTGGACCCGGTCGTTGACGCCGCGGACCTGCCACGGGTCGGTCAGGGTCACCGTCCCCACCGGCAGGCCCCGGGACACCGCGACCGTGACGGTGTCGGTCAGGTAGACCTCGCCGGCGGCGTTGGCGGTCCCGACCCCGGCCAGCAGCTCCGCGACCAGCGCCCCGTCGAACGCGTACACCCCGGAGTTGACCTCCCGGATCGCCAGCTCCGCCGGGGTCGCGTCGCGCTGCTCGACGATCCCGGTGACCGACCCGGCGGCGTCGCGCACGATGCGCCCGTAGCCCGTCGGGTCGTCCACCTCGGCGGTCAGGACGGTGAGCGCGGCGCCGGCCCGCTCGTGGGCGGCGACGAGGTCGCCGAGGGTCTGCCCGGTCAGCAGGGGGGTGTCCCCGTAGGACACGACCACGGTGTCCGGCACGGCGGGCAGCGCCGCGAGGCCGACCGCGAGGGCGTCGCCGGTCCCCCGCTGGTGCTCCTGGACGGCGATCCGCGCCCGCGGGTCGACCTGCGCCAGGTGCGCCGCGACCAGGTCCCGCCCGTGCCCCACCACCACGACCAGCTCGCCGGGGTCCGCGCCGCGGGCCGCGCGGACGCCGTGCTCGAGCAGCGACCGACCCCCGATCGCGTGCAACACCTTCGGGGTCGCGGACCTCATCCGCGTACCCGCGCCTGCCGCCAGGACCACCACCGCGATGCTCACGCTCCGGCGCCTGGCCTCGATCCAGGACTGCAAGGCTTCAAAGGCCTGCGGGCTGCCATTTACCCCACGCCGGAAGGTCCCTCGGCGCGTCGGGCGCCGCTGGTCGTCCGCCAGTGTGGCATCGAGCCCTCGCGCAGACCCGGATCCGGGCTCCTTCGTGCGCCGACGCGGCGGCTCAGGCCGGGCGCGGGCTGAGGACCTCGATGCGGTTGCCGTGGGCGTCGTCGGTGTAGAAGCGCTCGTACCCGGGGAGCAGCGTGTCGGTGCGGACCTCCCGGCCGTGCGCGCGCAGCCGGTCGGCCAGCGCCTCGAGCGCGGCCGTGTCGGTGACCAGCAGCGCCGGGTGCGCGCGGGTCGCCGGGACGAACGGCTCGTCGATGCCCACGTGGACGGCGACGCCGTCCGCGCCGGGGCCGTCGTCGCCGTCGGAGTCGGAGTCGGAGTCGGAGTCGGAGTCGGCCGGGTCGCGGGCCGGCTCGGCGCGGAACCACAGGCCGCCCCGGGGCAGCAGCGACTCGGGTTTGGGCACCTCGGTGAAGCCCATCGCGTCGACCCAGAAGCCGCGGGCCGCGTCCTCGCCGCCGGCCGGGCAGGACAGCTGGACGTGGTGGAGGCGGACGAACGCCCCGCCGCCGGGCGCCCCGCCGCGGCCGGTCACACCGACGGCCGGGGCGACGGGGACGGCAGCGGCCGCCCGGCGGGCTCCGACCACCGGCCGGGCAGCCGGTGGGCGACCGCGAAGACGCGGCGGAAAGGGAAGACGACGCCGGCGTCGGTGCGCGGGTGGGTCAGTCGGAGCCGGCTGCGGAGGTCCTCGGTGTAGGCGAGCGCGAGGTCCGGGTCGATCCGGGCGAGGGCGTCCAGCACCGGGCGGGCGCCGGTGCCCTTCAGCCACTCCAGCACCGGGTCCTCCCCCGCGAGCACGTGCAGGTAGGTCGTCTCCCAGACGTCGACGACGACCCCCGCGGGCCGGCTGAGCGCCGCGAGGTACTCCGCGGGGCCGGCGCCCAGCGGCCGTTCGGTCGCGGCGGCCGCCGCGGCGCGGTAGCGCGGCTGCCGGGCCAGCTCGAGGATCGCGCGGTGCTCCGGGGCGTCGGCGTTGCCCGGCTCCTGGAGCCCGAGCCACCCGCCCTCGCCGGAGCCCACCAGCCGGTCGACCCAGCCCGGCAGCAGCGCCAGGTGGTCCGGCACCCACTGCAGGGCCGCGTTCGACAGCAGGACGTCGACCTCCCCCGGCAGCTCCACGTCCCGGAGGTCACCGAGCACGAACTCGAGGCGGCCGCCCGGTCCCTCGGCCACGGGCCGACCGTCCGCCACGCCGGGCCCGATGCCGGTCAGGTCGAGGCCGCGGGCGGTCTCGATCATCGCGGCCGAGGAGTCGACCCCCGTCACGAGCGCCCCCGGCCAGCGGCGGGCGAGGTCGAGGGTGAGGGTGCCCGGGCCGCAGCCGAGGTCGACCACCGACCGCGGGGCCGTCGCGCCGACCCGGGCGAGCAGGTCGTGGAACGGGCGTGCCCGCGCGTCGGCGAACTGCAGGTACTGCGATGGATCCCAGCTGGGCATGCGGTCCACGGCTCCCGACCCGAGGCGAGTCTCTCGACGTCGAGAGACCTGACGCCCTGATCGTCGGCCCGGCAGCCCTGCCTGTCAACCACCCCACCCAGCCGCGTGCCAGCCGAGTGGCGCGGGACACCCGCTCGGCGGGTGTTTCGCGCCACTCCTCAGTGATCCAGGCCAGGAAGGAATGCCGACAGCGGCCACGAGAGCGTCCGGTGACCGGTGTCGGTGGCCGGTGCGGGCCGCCCGGCTGCCGACGGTGGTGTCACCGACCCACCGCGGTCTCTCGACGTCGACACTCTCGACGGACCCTCCACCGCGCCGCGGCCGCTACCGTGCGGTCATGGCGGAACGCCTCGACGAGGTCGACCGGATCGTGGCCGCGTGGGCCCGGGAGCGGCCCGACCTCGACGTCACGCCGCTCGCGGTGCTGTCCCGCCTCGGCCGGCTCGCGCGCCAGCTCGACCTCGCCCGCCGGCGCTCGTTCTCCGGGCACGGCCTCGAGGGCTGGGAGTTCGACGTCCTCGCGGCCCTGCGCCGGGCGGGCCGCCCGTACGAGCTGCCGCCGCGGGAGCTGCTGCGCCAGACCCTCGTCTCCAGCGGGACGACCACCAACCGCATCGACCGCCTCGAGGGCCGCGCCTACGTCGAGCGCCGGCCCGACCCGGGCCACCGCCGCGGCGTGCTGGTCCGCCTCACGACGGCCGGGCGACGCGCGGTCGACGGTGCCTTCGAGGCCCTGCTGGAGTCCGAGCGGGAGCTGCTGGCCGGCCTGACCGAGCGGCGGCGGGCCGACCTCGCGGGTCTCCTGCGTGCGTTGACGGTCACGTTCGAGGAGCCCTCCTGACGCCGGCGCCGTCCCGACGGCGGGTCAGTGGGGTCGGGGTCAGCGGGTGAAGGGCAGCAGGAGCAGCCGGCGCGAGAGGTCGAGCACCAGTCCGTACACGAGGTGCGAGCTGCTCTCGAAGGCGATCGCCGACGCGGGGAGCTGCCTCAGCGTCGGCTGCAGGCCGGCCGCGGGCACCGTCGTGGCGTGCGTCGCGAGGTAGAGGACCGCGCCGGCGGGGAGCCCGAAGCCGCCGGCCGCGCCCGGCCACCGACGGACCAGCAGCGCGTAGGCGACCCCCGCGCCGATCCCGAACGCGTAGTGCACCCCGGTCTGGGCCTTGACGGCGGTGTCGTCGACGAGGGTGTCACCGGTGGCCGCGGCGTAGACCTTCTCCACCCCGACGGTCGGGGGCATGTTCTCGGGGTGGTCGGTCGGGTCCGCGCCCCCGAGGTCCTTGCCCCCGGGCGGCGGCGGGAACGCCTTCTCGGCGAGGGACTGCAGCGGCGGCTCGGACTGCCCCTTCGCCCACGACGCGACGGCCCCGCCGAGGGCGCCGACGAGGCCGGTGGCCACCACGGGGGACGGTCTTGAGGTCATCCACCGACCCCCACACGGCGCCCGGGCGGGCGCCCGGCGAAGCCGCGGTCAGTCGTGGGGTCGCTCGGAGAGGTCGACCGCGGTCGAGCCGGGCGGCAGGTTCGACCGGTCGGGAGCGATGACGGTGGACTCGTAGGAGTCGGGCAGGCGGTAGGTGGGGCCCTCGCCCCCGGCGAGCACGAGGTCCCCGCGGCTCTTGCCCAGGGTCTGCCCACGGAAGAACTCCGGGGCGATGATGTTCCACACGATCATCAGCAGGACACCGAGGACGAGTGAGCCGACGCCGATGAGGAACACGCTCCCGACCCCCTTGATGCTCGTGTAGCCGTGGTCGGGCTGGGCGTACAGGTAGCACGCGTACCCGAACGCGCCCAGCAGGCTGAACCCGCCGAGCAGCGGGAACACGCCCTGCATCACGAGGTTCCGCACGCTCGACAGCAGGGTCCGCCGGAAGAACCAGGCGCAGGCGAAGCCGGTCAGGCCGTAGTAGAAGGCGATGAGCAGGCCGATCGAGGCGACCGAGTCGGCCAGGACGTTCGTGCTCACGAGGGTGAGGCCGACGTAGAAGGCGATGGAGACCGCGCCCATCCACACCGTGGAGACCGACGGGGTGAGGAACCGCGGGTGGATCCGCGCGAACCGCACCGGGATGGCCCGGTAGGCCGCCATGGAGAGGGACGTGCGTGCGGTCGGCAGGATCGTCGTCTGGGTGGACGCCGAGGCCGAGGTCAGGACGCAGACCAGCAGCAGGACCTCCAGCCCGCGCCCCACGAGGGAGTGGCCGAAGACCGCCGACCCGAGCGCGTTGAAGACGTCGGCCTGGTTGTGGATGTTCCTGAGCCCGAGACCGGTCGTCCCGACCCCGCCGAAGCTGACCGTGGCGATGCTCACGAGGGCGTAGGTCCCCAGCAGCAGCAGGGTGGAGATGACGGCGGCCCGGCCCGGGGTCTTCGCGGGGTCCGCGGTCTCCTCGTTGCAGGCCACCGCGGAGTCCCAGCCCCAGTAGATGAACACCGCCAGCAGGACCGCGGTGACCAGCGCGCTCGGGCTCATCCCGGTCGGGATCAGCCAGCCGAGGCTCGGGCGGATCGAGCCGGCCGGCGCGGAGCCGCCGTAGACCCGGGCCACCGCGAAGATGCTGAACGCGACGAGGACCAGGACCTCGACACTGAGCAGCACGTACTGCAGGTACGCCGATACCTCGATGCCGACGTAGCAGATGACGGTCATGACCACGATCCACAGCACCCCGGCGAGCAGGGTCCAGCCCTTCGACGCGGCGAACCCGTCGGCCCCGACGAGGGAGTAGGAGTACTGGCCGGCGATCTGGGCGAGGTTGGCCATCACGATGACGTCGGCGGCGATGATCCCCCAGCCGCCCATCCAGCCCGAGCGCGGCCCGAAGGCCCGCGCCGCCCAGGTGAAGGTGGTCCCGCAGTCGGGCTCAGCCTTGTTCAGTTCCGCGTACGCGACGGCGATGAAGTAGATCGGGACGAACGCCAGCACCATCACCGACGGCGCCTTGATGCCGACGATGCCGTTCCCGTCGGCGGTCGCGACGACGTACCCGAGGGTGGCCGCGAGGCTGTAGGCCGGGGCGGTCGACGCGACCCCCACCACCACGCTCGCGACGAGACCGAGGGCGCCGCCCTTCAGGCCCTTCTCGCCGGCGCCCGATCCTGCGGTCGTGGTCGTCGTGCGGGCCTGGACCTCTGTCGCCATGGAGCCACCCCTCGCCGCTGCGGTCGGGCGCTCGCCCTGTCCGGTCGGTGAATGTAACCCGGCGGGAGGTCCTCGAGGCAGGGCCATCCACGGCCGTCACCCCTCGCACCCGGGGTGGTCGGGTCGCCACCGAGGGTCAGTCCCGGCGGCTCGGCGGGTCAGCCCTCGGCGACCTCGGCGGCGGCGAGCCAGTCCTCCTCGACCTGCCCGCGCTCGGCGGCGACGGCGAGGCGGCGGGCGTCGAGGTCCAGCACCCGTTGGTAGTCCACGGGGGCGGCGGCGATCTGCTCGGCCAGCTCCGACTCCTGCCGGGCCAGGCGTTCCAGGGCCCGCTCGAGCCGGGAGGCCTCCTTGCGCGCCGCCCGCCGCTCCGCGGGCGACTGCACGACCGCCGGCCCCGACGGTGAGGCGGCGGTGGTGTCCCGCGGGCGGCCCGCCACGCGCGGTGCCGGCGCCCGCCCCCCCGCGGGGAGGTCGCTCAGGTACTGGTCGACCCCACCCGGCAGGTGGCGCAGGGTCCCGTCACCGGGCACCGACCAGATGGTGTCGGTGACCCGCTCGAGGAAGTACCGGTCGTGGCTGACGACCACCAGGCTCCCGGGCCAGCTGTCGAGGAGGTCCTCCAGTGCCTGCAGGGTGTCCACGTCGAGGTCGTTGGTCGGCTCGTCCAGCAGGACGACGTTGGGGCCGCCGACGAGCAGGCGCAGCAGCTGGAGGCGGCGACGCTCACCACCGGACAGGCGGTCGACGGTCGTCCAGAGCCGCTGCCCGGTGAACCCGAACCGCTCCAGCAGCGAGGACGAGCCGATCCGCTCCCCGCCGACCAGGTCGACCTCGCGGGTGAGCCGCTCGACGGCGTCGAGCACCGGCCACGACCCCCACAGCAGCCGGACGTCCGCGTCGGCCTCGCGCTCGCTCGCCGCGAGGTGCACGTCCTGCGGCAGGCGCGCGAGGCGCACGGTCTTCCCGCGGCGCACGCTGCCCGACCCCGCCGCGAGCTCGCCGTCCAGCAGCCGCAGCAGGGTCGTCTTGCCCGACCCGTTGCCGCCGACGATCCCGACCCGGTCGCCGGGCCCCAGGGACCAGGTCAGGTGGTCGAAGACCTCGCGGCCGCCGAGCGGGACGCTGACGTCGGCCAGGTCGACGACGGTCTTGCCGAGGCGGCCGGCGACGAACCGGGCGAGGCCGATCGTGTCGCGCGGGGGCGGCTCGTCGGCGATCAGCGCCTGCGCGGCGTCGATGCGGAACTGGGGCTTCGACGTCCGCGCGGGCGGACCCCGGCGCAGCCAGGCGAGTTCCTTGCGGAGCAGGTTGGCGCGCCGGTCGGCGATGGCCGATGCCTGCCGGTCGCGCTCGGCCCGGGCCAGGACCCACGCCGCGTAGCCGCCGTCGAAGGCGAGGACGGCGCCGTCGACGACCTCCCAGGTGCGGGTGGTGACGGCGTCGAGGAACCACCGGTCGTGCGTGACGACCACCAGGGCCCCGCGGACGCTGCTCCCGGAGCCGCCCGCGAAGCGGCGACGCAGGTGGGTGGCGAGCCAGTCGACGCCCTCGACGTCGAGGTGGTTGGTGGGCTCGTCGAGCAGCAGGACCGGCTCGTCGCCGTCCGCGCCGACCCCGTGGCCGCCGCCCGCGCCGGTCAGCAGCCCGCCGGGCCGCGACGACACGAGCGCGGCGGCGAGGGCCACGCG
>CAXSIB010000130.1:0-8066 GCA_964237095.1 uncultured Actinomycetales bacterium | reverse complement strand
GCGCCTCGCCCAGCGCCTGCTCCGCCGCGGGCTGGCCACCACGGGCCGCGCCGGCCCCGACGAGCTCGCCGACTTCTTCGGCGCGTTCTTCGCCCTCCCGAGCCGGCGGTGGGCGGCCTACCTGGCCCAGCCGGTCGAGCCCGTCGGGGTGGCGGCGACCATGACCGCCCTGTTCGCGGCGCTGCCGACCCGGGACCGGATCGGCCTCGCGACCCGCTGGCTGGCGCCGCCGGCGACCCGGACGGCGCCGGACACGCCGACCCGACTGCCCCGCCGACCGCCCCCGCGTCCTTAGAATCCGCTGCACCGGGACGCTCGCCCGGTCCGGGCAGGGGGTGTGGTGGTCGCGACGGTGCCCGAGCTGCGCCCCGGCCGGCTGCTCGACGACCGCTACCGGATCGTCGGACGGATCGCCCGCGGCGGGATGGCCACGGTCTACGAGGCGCTGGACACCCGGCTGCACCGCGAGGTCGCGGTCAAGGTCATGCACCCGAGCCTGGCCCGCGACGACGAGTTCGTCGAGCGGTTCATCCGCGAGGCCCGGTCCGCCGCCCGGCTGTCCCACCCAAACGTCGTCGCGGTCTTCGACCAGGGCTCGCAGCCCGACGAGCGGACCGGCGAGGACTGCGTCTACCTGGTCATGGAGCTGGTCCGCGGGCGGACCCTGCGCCAGGTCCTCCGCGAGCGGGGACCGCTGCCGCCGGCCGATGCCCTCGCCGTCCTCGAGCCGGTCCTCGCCGCGCTGCGGGCCGCCCACGACGCCGGGATCGTGCACCGCGACGTCAAGCCGGAGAACGTGCTGCTCGCCGACGACGGCCGCGTCGAGGTCGCCGACTTCGGCCTCGCGCGCGCGGTCGACGCGGCCGGCGCGCAGACCGCCACCCGCGGCGTCCTGCTGGGCACGGTCTCCTACCTGGCCCCGGAGCAGGTCGTCGACGGCAGCGCGGACGCGCGCACCGACGTCTACGCCGCGGGCATCGTGCTGTTCGAGATGCTCACCGGGGTGAAGCCGCACGCCGGTGACACCCCCCTCGCGGTCGCCTACAAGCACGTCAACGACGACGTCCCGCGGCCGTCGGCGCTCCGGCCCGGCGTCCCCCCGGCCGTGGACCGCCTCGTCCGCCGCGCCACCGACCGGGACCCGGCCCAGCGGTTCGCCGACGGCCGGGAGTTCCTCGGTGCCGTGCGGACCACCCGTGAGCTGCTCCGCCGCCACCCCGACCGCCCGGCCGGGGCCGGCGCCCACGCCCTCGCCGGGTCCGCGCCGCCGGCACCGCCGACCCCGACCGCGGCCCCGACCGCCGGTGCGTCGGGGGCGCTCGTGCGCCCGGGCCGGGTCGGTGACACCACCGCGCTCGCCCTCGTCCGGCCGCCCCGCCCCGGCCCGGCACCCCGGGGCGCGACCGCGTGGTCGACGGCCGACGGCCTCGACCGGGCCCCGAGCGGCTCCACCGGCCGGCTGGCCGGCTGGACCGCGACCGCCCGACCGACCCCGACGCCGTACGGCGCCCACGCCGGTCCGGCCGCCGCCGGGGACGCCGACCGGGCGGATCTCGGCGTCATGGCCCCGACCGACGTTCGCGCCGAGCTCGCCGACCAGCGCCGGCACACCCTCGCGCGCCGCCGGCGGCGCCGCGGGATCGCGGCCGTGGTCGCCGTCGTCCTGCTCGCCGCCCTGGTGGCGACGGTCGCCTGGTATGTCGGTGACGGCCGCTTCGCGGCGGTGCCCCGGCTCACAGGTCTGCCCGAGGCGCAGGCCGAGCAGCTCGCGGAGTCGGCCGGGCTGCACGTGGCGGTGGCCTCCCAGCGGTGGGACGACACCTTCCCGGCCGGCTACGTGATCAGCGCCTCGGACCCGGCCCGGGAGAAGCTGCCGCGCGGCAGCACCGTCGGGCTGGTGGTGTCCCGCGGAGCCCAGCGGCACGTGCTGCCGACCGTCGTCGGCCTCCAGCAGGCCGTCGCGGCGGCGGCGATCGAGAAGACGACGCTCACCGTCTCCCCCGTCCACCGCGTCTGGGACCCGGTGCACCCCGTGGGACAGGTGCTGGCCTCGGACCCGGTGGCCGGCAGCTCCCTGCGCCGCGGGACCGCCGTGCAGCTGACGGTCAGCCGCGGGCCGCAGCCGGTGACCGTCCCCGACGTGACCGGTCAGCCTCAGGCGGCCGCCTCCACCGCGGTCAGCGGCACGGGCGTCGACGTCCGCCTCGTGGAGCAGCCGTCGACGACGGTGCCGACGGGCACCGTCATCCGCCAGACCCCGGCGGCCGGCCCGATCGCGCCGGACTCCGTCGTCACCCTCGTGGTGTCCACCGGGCCGGCGCCGGTGGAGGTGCCGTGGTCGATCATCGGCTCCTCGACGGCGTCGGCGACCACCCGGCTGACCGCGCTCGGGCTGAAGGTCGTCGTCCAGCACAGCCTGCTGTACGTGGGCCTGGACCGGGTGGTGTCGGCCGGTGGCCTCGCGGGGGCGACCGTGCCGGGCGGCTCGACGGTCGTCCTCTCCGTCATCTGAGGGCGCGGTCACCCGAGGGCGCGGTCATCTGACCGCTCGGTCACCTGACGGCTCCGTCGTCCTGACGGTCCGGTCGTCTGACGGCCCGGTCGCCTGACGGCGCCCGCGGACGCCACGGACCGCAGCACCCCGCGTGCGGGTGCTGCGGTCCGGGCGGTGCGGGCGGTCGGTCGGGCCGGCGTCAGGCGGACTCGGCGCTGTCGGTGCTCCCCGCCTGGCCCGTGTTCCCGGTGCCGCGGTCGGCGTCCCGGTTGTTGTCCCGCAGGTACTCGGCCTGCAGGGGCGTGGTGGCGACCACCGGGTAGGAGCCGGTGTAGCCGAGCCGCTCCTGGGCCATGGCCAGGACCCGACCGCGGGCGAGGTACCAGCCGCCGACGAGACCCGGGATGATCACGATGAGCGAGCCGACGGTCCACGTGCCGATCGGGTGGTCGAAGCCCATGATCACGATGACCGCGAAGAGGAACGCGAGGGTCACGTACCCGCTGTAGGGGGCGAGCGGCATCCGGAAGGCGGGCCGCTCGAGCAGACCCTTCTTCGACCACCGGAACAGCTGCAGCTGGCAGATCACGATCGTCGCCCAGGCGGCGATGATCCCCAGCGACGCGAGGTTGAGCACGATGTCGAACGCCTGCCCGGGAGCCACGGCGTTGAGGATCACGCCGAGGTAGCCGACGCCGGCGGTCAGCAGGATGCCGCCGTAGGGGACGCCGTGGCGCGACATCCGGCTCATGAACCTCGGCGCGCTGCCGTTCATCGACATCGACCGCAGGATGCGCCCGGTCGAGTAGAGGCCGGCGTTCAGGCTGGACAGCGCGGCGGTCAGGACCACGCCGTTCATGACCGAGCCCACCCCGGACACGCCCACGCGGGAGAAGAACGAGACGAACGGGCTCTCCCCGCTGCGGTAGTCGGTGTGCGGGAGCAGCAGCGCGAGCAGCAGGACCGAGCCCACGTAGAAGAGCGCGATGCGGCCGATGACGGAGTTGATGGCCCGCGGCATGATCTTCGCCGGGTTCTCCGTCTCACCGGCCGCGGTGCCGACCAGCTCGACCCCGCCGTAGGCGAAGACGACACCGGAGATCACCAGCACCAGCGGGGAGATCCCGGCCGGCAGCCAGCCGCCGTCGTGGCTGACGACACCGGTCCCGGCCACGTGGCTCTGGATGTGGAAGCGGCCGACCAGGAAGACGATCGCCACGATGAGGAAGGCGGTCAGCGCGGTCACCTTGACCAGCGCCGCCCAGAACTCCATCTCGCCGAAGAGCTTCACCGAGATCAGGTTCATGGTCAGCACGACGGACAGCGCGATGAACGCGATCAGCCACTGCGGGACCGCGGCGAACGCCGTCCAGTAGTGGAAGTAGACCGCGACAGCGGTCGCCTCCGCCACCGCGGTGAACGCCCAGTTCAGGAAGTACATCCAGCCGGCGGCGAACGCGGCCTTCTCTCCGAGGAACTCCCGCGCGTAGGAGACGAAGGAACCGGAGGACGTGCGGTGCAGGACCAGCTCGCCGAGGGCGCGCAGGACGAAGAAGACGAACACCCCGCAGATCGCGTACACGACGAACAGGGCGGGACCGGCGTCGCGCAGGCGCTGCCCGGCCCCCATGAAGAGGCCGGTGCCGATGGCGCCGCCCATCGCGATCATCTGGATCTGGCGGGGCTTCAGGCTCTTCTGGTAGCCCTCCTGCTCACCGCTCGGGTCGACCGCCTGCGCGGCCTGCGGCGGCGACTCGACCGCGGTCACCGGGCACCGCCCGCGGCCGTGTGGGTGTCGCGTCCGGCGGTGGGGGCGCGGGGACGGTCGAGGACACGCCCCGTCGGGTTCTGGGCCATCGGGGCTCCTGTCGTGGCGGTCGCGGACCGGAGATCCCGGATGCGCGACGACCAGCAGAACGCAGAGCGGATTTCGTGATCACTTCAGGACGGTTAAGTCCTGGTTACGCCGCTGCTCACGGTGGGTTTCCCGGCAGCGGCTGGATGGTCTCCCATCCCGTCGCCGGCCGGGCGTCGTGTCGGCGTGTCCGCCGCAATGGCGTGCTCGCCGGACGACGAGTCCCGCGGGTCAGCCGCGGCGGCCGAGCAGCCCCGCGACCTCGAAGGCCAGGTCGAGGCTCTGGTTGCGGTTCAGCCGCGGGTCGCACAGCGTCTCGTAGCGGTCGGCGAGGTCGGCCTCGATCAGCTTGTCGCCGCCGCCCACGCACTCCGTGACGTCGTCCCCGGTCAGCTCCACGTGCAGCCCGCCCGGCCAGGTCCCCAGCGCCCGGTGGACCTCGAAGAACCCGTGCACCTCGTCGAGCACGTCGTCGAAGCTGCGCGTCTTGAGCCCGCCCGCGGCGGTGTAGGTGTTGCCGTGCATCGGGTCGCACACCCAGCCGACCTGCGCGCCGCTCGCGGTCACCTTCTCGACCAGCTCGGGCAGCAGCCTCCGGACCTTCCCGGCGCCCATCCGGGTGATGAACGTGAGGCGCCCCGGGATGTGCTCGGGGTCCAGGCGCTCGATCAGTGCGAGGGCGTCGTCCGCGGTGGTGGTCGGGCCGAGCTTCACCGCGATCGGGTTGCGGATGCCGGCTGCGAACGCGATGTGGGCGCCGCCGAGGTCGCGGGTGCGCTCCCCGACCCACACCAGGTGCGCCGACGTGTCGTACGGCGTCCCGGTGCGCGAGTCGATCCGGGTCAGGGGGAGCTCGTAGTCCAGCAGCAGCGCCTCGTGGCTGGTGTAGAAGTCGACGGTCCGCAGGACGGCCGGGTCCGCCCCGCAGGTGTGCAGGAACCGGATGGCCCGCTCGATGTCGTCGGCCATGCCGGAGTAGCGCTGCCCGACGGCGGAGGCCGCGACGAAGTCCTGGTTCCAGGCGGCGACCTCGTGCAGGTCCGCGTACCCGCCGGTGACGAACGCGCGCAGGAGGTTCAGCGTCGCCGTCGACGCGTGGTAGGCCGTCAACAGCCGCTCGGGGTCCGGGATCCGGGACGCGGGGGTGAAGTCGAACCCGTTGACGCTCTCCCCCACGAACGCCGGCAGGGTCACGCCGTCGCGGGTCTCGTCCGGGCTCGAGCGGGGCTTGGTGAACTGCCCGGCGATCCGCCCGACCTTCACCACCGGCACCTCGGCCGCGAACTGCAGCACGACCGCCATCTGCAGGACGGTCTTCAGCCGGGCGCGGATCGCGTCCGCGGTGACCCCCGCGAAGGTCTCGGCGCAGTCCCCGCCCTGCAGGACGAACGCATTGCCGCGGGCGACCTCCCCGAGGCGGTCGCGGAGCTGGTCGCACTCACCGGCGAAGACGAGCGGCGGCTGGGCGGCGAGGCGCGCACGGGCGTCGGCCACGGCGGGCTCGTCCGGCCAGCGCGGCTGGTGACGGGCGTCGAGCGCCAGCACCCCGGCCCGGAAGGCGGCCAGTCGACGTGCCTTCTCGGCCGGGTCGATGACCGTCTCCGCGGCTCCCACCGCGCGTGTCGTCTGCACCGGCTCAGGGTAGTGGCCCGCCCGACGCGCCGACCGGGGTTCACCGACCGACGCCCGCCCGGACGACCCGGACCGGTCCGGGCGGTCCCGTGCGTCAGCGGCGCCCGTGGGCGACCGCGACCGGGCAGGGGCTGTGCCGGAGGAGCTCCCGGCCCACCGAGCCGAGCAGCATCGTGCGCACCGCGCCCCGGCCGTGGGAGCCGACCACGACCAGGCCGGCGGTGGCCGCGTGGGACAGGACGACCGCCGCCGGGGAGCCGGCCGCGACGACGACGCGGGTCGAGGGCCTCTGGGTCTCCTCCAGCGCCGCCCGCAGCGTCCGGATCACCCGCGCGGCCGTTCCCGTCCCGGCGAGGTCGGTCGCCGCCGTCCCGGCGAGGTCGGTCGCCGCCGTCCCGGCGAGGTCGGCCGGCCTGGTCCCGGCGGGAGCAGCCGCTGCGGTGACCGGGAGCTCGGCGTCCACCGCGGCGACCACCACGAGCGGGGCGTCCCAGTCGGCGGCGAACCGGCGCGCCAGGTCGATCGCGGCGTGGGACGGCGCGAACCAGTCGAGGGCGAGCAGGACGGGGTGGTCCGGGCCGGGGGTCGCCGGCCCGCGGACGACGACCGTCGCCCGCTCGGCGTGGGCGGCGAGCCACGAGCTGGTGGCGCCGGTCGATGGTCCGCCGTCGCCGCGGGGCCCGTGGTCCCCGACCACGAGGATCCCGTGCGGGCCGGCGGCGTCGCGCAGCACCCGGCGCGGGTCCCCGGCGACGGCGTCCCCGGTCACCTCGACCCGGGGGTCCCGGTGCCGGACCGAGCGGACCGCCGTGTCGACCAGCGCCCAGTGCCGGTCGACCGTCTCCTGCACGCCCGTCCGGACCAGGGCCGGCCCGCCGGCCCCCGACGCCACCAGCGGGGCGAGGTCCGGGTCGAAGACGGCGACGAGCCGCACCGGGCGGTGACTGCGGCCGGCGTCGGCGACCGCCCAGGCGAGCGCAGACCGGCTGCCGACGGACTCGTCGAGGCCGACGACGAGGACGCCGTCCGGGGCCGCCACGGTGTCGGGACGACCGGCCGCCGGAGCCGTTCGGGTGGTCACGGGTGCGGTCACGGGACTGTCCTTCCTCGGGGGCCCGGCCGGCCCGGTGGGGCGGGCCTGGCTCGACCGTAGGAAGAGCCCCCGCCGAGGCGCAGGGCCCGAGGACCCGGTCGGGGCAGGACCTTGGCCGCCGTGTCCCCGTGTCCCCGTGTCCCCGCGTCCGCGTCCCCGCGTGTCCTGTCCGCCTCCCGCGTCACCGCCCGGACGGCGGGCCTGCGGCCGACTGACGCGCCGGGACCGGAGGGTCCCCGGTCACGCCCGCCCCGCGCGCCCGGACGGCCGCCGCCTGGATCGCGGTGAGGGCGATCGTGTAGACGACGTCCTCGACGGTCGCCCCCCGGCTGAGGTCGTTGACCGGCCGGGCCAGGCCCTGGAGCATCGGCCCGATGCTGAGGACACCGGCGCTGCGCTGGACCGCCTTGTAGGTCGTGTTGCCGGTGTCGAGGTCCGGGAACACGAACACCGTCGCCCGACCCGCGACCGGGCTGCCGGGTCGCTTGCTGGCCGCGATCGAGGCGACCGCGGCGGCGTCGTACTGCAGCGGCCCGTCGACGACGAGGTCCGGTCGGAGCTCGCGGGCGAGCCGGGTGGCGGCCGTCACCCGGTCCACCGCGGCGCCCGCGCCGGAGGTGCCGGTGCTGAAGCTGATCATCGCGACCCGGGGCTCGATCCCGAGGGCGGCGGCGCTGTCGGCGCTGCGCACGGCGATGTCGGCCAGGTCCGCGGCGTCGGGGGCGGGGTTGATCGCGCAGTCGCCGTAGACGACCACCTGGTCGGGCAGACACATGAAGAACACCGACGAGAGCAGCCGGGCCCCCGCCGCGAGGCCGATGAGCCGCAGCGCCGGGCGGACCGTGGCGGCGGTCGGGTGCACCGCGCCCGCGACGAGCCCGTCGACCTCCCCGGCCTCGAGCATCAGGGCCCCGACCACGATCGGGTCCGCGAGCCACTCGTCGGCCCGGGCCGCGGTGAGCCCCCGGTGGGCCCGCAGCTCGAGGAGGCGG
>CAXSIB010000129.1:0-8080 GCA_964237095.1 uncultured Actinomycetales bacterium | reverse complement strand
CTGCCTGGGTTGGTGAGCGGCGCTTCGTGAGCAGTCTCGGGGAGCCAAGGGGGCTTGGGGCGTGCGTCCGGCTCACCAACTGACATGGCGGGTCGGTTGGTGCGTCGGCCCGGGCGGATCACGCGAGGCAGGTCGACGACCCGGCGCCGGCGGCGCCCACGAGGGTCGCGGTGGGTCCTCCGGCGGCTAGTGCGGGGGGTAGGTCGGGAAGTCGGGGGAGACGTGGAAGAGGACCGCGGCCGTGGCGGCGACCGCGAGGAGGACGACCTCAAGGACGACCAGGGGAAGGCGGCGGGCCCATACGGCCGCTCCCACACCGAGCCCGGCGGCGGCGAGGGCGATGACCGCGCCGCGGCGGTACTCCCCGACGTCAGCGGTGAGCTCGGCCGGGGACGGGACGTTGCCGGCGAAGCCGATCAGGCTGGCGTCGACCATCCGCAGTGCCCCGTAGAGGACAGCCACCACCGACGCGAGCGCGAGCAGCAGCCGGAGGACGGTTCGGGCGGTCCGCTGCCACCGCCGCTCACGCGGCCCCGTCGCCGGCGGGGACGGGGTGAACAGGGCCCGGGAGGTGTCCACCGGCCGCCAGTACCGCCACCTTCCGGCGGTCGGGGCCGGCCGGGGCCGGCCGGGATCCGGGTCAGCCACCGGTCACACTCCGGCTCCGGGATGGTCCGGGGACCGTTCTCGATCCTTGAGTTGTCGGTGGAGCCACGCAGCCACTGTGAGCCGGGGCGGGGGGTTCGCGCGTCAGCCGCGGAACCGACCCCGCGGTGTCCGCCGTCCACCCGGCGGAGTCGGCGTCCACCTCCCACCCCGGTGCGGCGAGGTCTTTCCCGACCGGCCCGGTCCTGGTTGGGTGCCGGGATGGGGACGTGGGACGACGCCGGAAGTCCACCGGTGCCGGGCTCACCGGAGTGGGCGCGGTCGGTGGTGGTCGGCGGGCAGCGGGTCTTCCCCGACGGGCACGTCCTCACCGCGGGGGGCTGGTCGTCTCCGGGCCCGGACGTCGTCCCCGGGGTGGGGGCGCTGCGTCGGCGGGGTTTCGAGGTCCTCACCGACATCGCCGGCCCACTGTGGGCGGGGCTGCCCGAGGTGTGGCCGCCGGCGCTGGTGGCGTCGGTCCCGGAGACCCGCCCCGATCAGCTCGACATGGAACCGGAGGAAGGCGGGGGGCCGGTGCTGTGGCTGGCCGCGTCGCCGTGGCCGTCGCTCACCGTCGCCGACGTCCTGGACTGTGCCTCCCGGCGGATGCACGAACTCGGCCGCGACGAGACCGACCCCGACGCGCCACGGGCGGCGTTGACCGACCTGCTCGGCTGGACCGAGGACCAGCTGTGGGCGTGGTGGCTGACCCCCCGGACCCCGGACGACACCTGGGACGGCGACGACAGCGACGGATGGGAGGACGACCAGAACGACGGCGTGGACGACGAGGACCCTCGACCCGCGGCGGACCGCACACCGGCCGCGGGTGACCGGGTCCCGGTGGTCGACCCTGAGGCAGCGGTGGCCGCGGCGTGGCGGGCCGCGGGGGTCGACCCGCTGGACTCGGCGTGGATCCGCGCCCGTGACCTGCCCTACCCGCGGCTGGATCCCGCCCTGTGGGGGCGGTGGGCCGCGGCCGGGGTGGACCGGTGGACCACCGCGGCCTGGCTCGACGCCCCATCCGTGCTCGAGCCGACCGACCGCGGCCGGTGGCTGGGTGTGGTCCCCGACCACGCCGAGGCCGCCGCGTGGGCCCGGGCCGTGCCCGACCCGGCCGCGGCGGCCCACTGGCGGGGCCTCGGCGCCGATCCCGACGCGGCCCGGTGGGCGGCCCACGCCCCGGAGCTGCCCGGCTGGCAGCAGGCCGGGTTCGAAGTCCGCGACGCCCACCGCCTCACCGGCGGTGGGCTCGCGGTGACCGCGGCGGCCGCGTACCGGGCGACGGGATTCGACGTGGCCGGGTCGGGGTGCTGGGGCAGCCGCGGGTTCACCGCCGCCGAGGCGGCGCAGTGGATCGCGGCCGGCTTCGGGGCGGCCGCCGCCCGGCAATGGGCCGACGCCGACTGGCCGCCGGACGCCGCCCGGGCCGCCTACCCCGACGCCGACTACGTCAGGCCGTGGCGTCCCCCCGGCGACCACGCCGTGTACGGGTTCATCGCCGCCCCGAAACTCCCGCTCCACCCCGACGAGAACGCCCCCGGGGGTGGACCCGGCTGACCGGGTCGGCCCGGGCTGACCCGTTCGCGCCGGTGGTGTGGTCGTCGGCGGCGACCGGCTGGACCGCGGGCCGGTGTCAGGCCCGATGCTGGCGGGGTGGACGACGACCCCGAGGTGACGATCACGGCGTACTCCCTGCTCGACCCGGCCGGGACCGGGGGCCCGGCCCCGGACCGGTCGTGGGTGACCCGGGTCCCGACGTCATGGCCCGCGCCCGGATCCCCGGGGGCTGGGGTGGCCGATGCGGCGTTCACCGCTGCCCGGGAATCCTTCCTGGCCGCACCCCCCGCCCCGGAGTTTCTGCACCCGCTGCGGGTGCACCGCGACGGTGACACCGCGGTCCTGGTGTTCACCTGGCGCGCGGATCGGCGGCGGTTCGCGATCCGGGTCGACCTGCCCACCGTCCTGGAGGAGATCGACGAAGGCTGGGGGCAGGAACCGGTGTGGGCCGTTCCCGACCCGCAGACCGGGCTGGTCACCTCCGGGCCGGTGGACTGGGCCGGCGGGCTGGACGGCTGGCTGGAGGAGGAACTGCTGACCGGGGCGGTCCGCGGGGCGACCCACCGCGACGGGGACCTCCTCGTCGTCGACCTCGCCAGCCGGGACCCGGAGGAGGAGGACCGGGCGTACTACGTCAGCGGGGGCACCTGGGGGCCGGAAGTCGCCCCCGCCTTCGGGATCGACCAGGAGTCGGTACCGCCCGCGGGCATCGTCGCCGAGGTCGGGTTCCCTACCGCCGCCCTCGCCGCCGCGGGCCGGGCCGCGACGCTGGTGTCCTGGGCGCTGGCCCGGGTCAACAGCCGGTCGGGGGGTCCGCTGGTCGGGCAGGCCGTCTGCGTCGCCACCGGCCCGGCGAAGCCCGGGTCGGCGACGCTGGTGTCCCTCGACGTAGCCCCCGCCCACACCGGCCGTGGCCTGGAGAAGCGGCTGCTGGACCACGTCCTCGGCGACGCCGCCGACGCCGGGATCACCACCCTCGACGGGATCACCGCAGCACTGCCCGCAGGATCCGGGTGGTCCACCGACCCCACCCGGCCCAGCCGGGTCCACCTCGACCTCTGACCCGCCGGTATCCGCCGAGCCTCCGCGGGACGTGCCGGCAACCACCCGGTTATCGGCGTGCTCGCGGCGCACCGTGGGGAGGAGGTGAGCTGGGGTGAAGGTCGGTGGCCGAGCACCGGCCGCCAGTGGTCAGGGCCGGCGCTGAGCGTTGGGAAGAGGGGCGAACAGAGTGTCAGGCAGGACGCCGTCGACGGTCAGGGTGGTGAACTCGGTGACCTCGGCGTCAGCGCCGTCGACGACCTTCACCACCCGCAGGAGGATCCCGAGGTCGGCGTCGACGCTGAGGGTGAACCGGGTGCCGCCGGAGATCATCGCGAACGGCGGGTCGGGCCACGACCCGTGCGGTCCGGGCCCGGGCCGGCGGGTGGCGGTGACCGCGGTACACGCCCGCCCCGCGACCCGCTCGGCGCCGGTGACGGCGAGGTCGAACAGGTCCGGGACCGCGGCCGGGTCCAGGAGCTCGGCGATCTCCCCGCCGCCGTGGCCCACGTCCGGGTCACCGCCGTTGGTGATCGTCGCGGCCCCGGCCCGCCGCGCCCAGAACGTGGACCCGTCGACCACGAGGACCTCCGTTCGGGCCTGCACGCCGTGGGCGGTGAGCAGCTCCGCGCGCAGCCGCCACGGCACCCGCTGAACCGCCACCTCCACGGTGGACTCGATGATGTCGTCGCCGGGTTCATCGGTGGCCGGTTCATCGGTGGCGGGGTCGTCGGCGGTCCGCGGCCGGGTCGCGGACAGGGTCGACACCGCGAGCCCCGCGTCGACCTGCGCGTCATAGGCCGCGGTGAACGCCGCCGTGACGAGGTCCTGGCGCCGCCACCACCGGGTCCGGCCCCGCACGGTGGACCATGCGGTCCCCGCGGTCCTGAGCTGGTCAGCGATCTCCGCGGCGCTGGGCACCACAGCACGGTAAGGCGGCGGCCTTGACCTGCCGCCCGCGGTGGAGGCCGTAGTCTCGTGGGCAACACGGCCAGCCCCTCTGCCCGCTCACGCGGTCACGGGCTGGTTTTCTCGTTCCGGGGGACTGATGGCGACCGCCTACACGAAACCGCACCTGCCCGTCCCGGACCAGGTGCGCCTGCTCGCGGGCCGGGGCCTGGTGATCACCGACCCGGCCGGCGCGGCCCGGTGGCTTTCCGTTGTCGGGTACTACCGGCTCAGCGGCTACTGGTACCCCTACCGGGCCCCCGGCCCGGGCGGGGTCGGCCGCGCCGACACCTTCGCGGCGGGGACGACCTTCGAGGAGGTCATCGACCTCTACACCTTCGACCGGCGGCTGAAGCTGCTCGTCCTGGACGCCCTCGAGCGGGTCGAGATCGCGGTCCGCTTTCGGGTGGGCTACACCCTGGGCCGCCGCGGCCCGTACGCCCACCTCGATCCCGACACCCTCGACCGGTCCTTCGGTGCCACCGCCGCGTACACGACGTGGCGGCGCAAGGTCGACACCGCCCAGGCCGCGTCCCACGAGGACTTCGTGGAGCACTTCCGCACCAAATACGACGGACGGCTACCGGTGTGGGTGGTGACGGAGATCCTCGACTTCGGGTCCCTGTCCCATCTCTACGCCGGGCTCCAACGCCGCGATCGCGACGAGATCGCCCACGGCCTCGGCGTCACCGACGCCGCCGGCCGGGGCAACGGGGCGGCGCTGGTCAACTGGCTGCGGGTCCTGAACTACCTCCGCAACACCTGCGCGCACCACTCCCGGCTGTGGAACCGCAACCTCACTGTGCAGCTCGCCCCCAGCCACCTCACCGCGATCACCGCGTTGGCCCACCTCAGCGGCGCCGGGACCGCAGTGACGTCCCGGCCCGCCGGTGTCCTTGCGGTCCTCGCCTACCTCACCAACCACGTCGCCCCGGACAGCGCCTGGGCCGCGGAGCTCACCACCCTCGTGCAGACCAGCCTCCCGCCGTGTCACCGCGCCCCGGAGGAGATGGGGTTCCCCGCTGGCTGGCAGTCCCTGACCCTGGCCGGCGGGTTCACCAGCACGCCCTGAGCTACGAACCCGCCAATCTCGAGCTTCGGACAGCGTCGGTGCCGTGACCGTGGCGGTGGCTACCCGGGCGGGCGGTGTGCTGCCGTGATCGCGTGAGCGACCAGGTCGGCGGACAGTGCCAGCTCCCCGCCGGACCTGTCGGCCCGCACGATGGTCAGCCCGATGAGGGCGAGCACGCCGGCGTCACCGCGCAGCCGGCGCTGGACGTCAGTCTCGACCGCGGGCAGCGGGCCCTCATCGTCGCGGTCCCAAGCCTCGACGGCCGCTCGGCGCAGGTGGTCGGAGAGCGTGACACGCGGGAGGACCTGCCCGTCCAGGGCGTGCCCGATCAACGCCAGCACGGCGGAGTCGCGGGCGTACCCCCCGTACCGGTCGTCCCCCGCGGCCACCCGTCGACGGTAGGCGCGTGGGTGCGGCGCTCGCTCAGGGGCCACGGGCCACGCGGTCCCTGCTCCGTCGACGTCGGCAAGAACGCACCGCCAGCGCCTGCACCGTCGTACTCAGCCCGCAACGGCGGACGGGATCCCGCTGGGACCCGACCTCGATGACGCCGGAGGCGACGAGGTGGCCGGGGACGTGGCTGATGGTGAGGGTCCCCCGCGTGGCGGTCGTGCGGAGTCGGTCGGTGAGGGCGGCTCACTCGGCGGCGGTGCGGGCGGGGAGGTGCCGGGCCCGGCGCGTGGGGTGGCGCCGCTCCAACACTGCGCCCGGTCCCACCGCCCCGGGTCGTCGCCGAGGGTGATCTCGTCGGGATCGACCCGGGCGGGGCTGAGGACCAGACACCAGATCCCGTCGACGAACCGGCCGCGGCCCGACGGGGCATCGTGATCGGCGTCCGGACGGCGGTGAGCTTCAGGGGTAGCGCTCGCGGTCAGGTTCCCGGTCGGGCCGCCGGGGTGGACGTCGGCGTTTGAGCCGGGCCCGGGCCTCCCCGCCGAAGACCGGGTCAGCGGTGAGGGACTCGAGCACCTCACGCCCTCGTGTCCCCCCGACCCGTTTGATCGTGCGTAGGAAGTGGGTCCGGCTCTCACCCTTGGTTTCTTGACCGAGGAGGTCGATGAGCGCGTCGAGCTGCTGTGCGGTCGCCGACGCGGCGAGGGCGACCGCCAGGCCCTCCTCCTCGTCCGGCCCCTCGGCCTTCAGGTACAGCTCGCGGAGGGTGTCCCAGAAGGCGTTGGCCGGTTTCACCGCCAACGCCCGGCCCAGACTCGCCATCACCCAGTCGGGGTAGCCGCCCCGCTGCAGGTGCTCGAGCAGTACCGGCAGCGCGCCCGGGTAGGGCACGGAGGTGTTGACGAGGTCCCAGACGGAGTCCACCGCGATCCCGGCGCGGCGCAGGTCGGCCACGATCGGCTGCTCGGCCCGGGTGAGCATGTCCGTTCGGACCTGCCGCTCAGCGTCCTGGGCCCGCATCATGCGCTGGTAGTCCGGGTCGTTCGCCAGCCGGGACATCAGCTCGGTGGCGCTGCTCGGCCCGGACCTTTTCTCCTGGTCCGCCATCCACGGACTCTGACACGGTCAGGTCGCTCCCGGCGGCCTCGACAGCGGAGCTCACCCGGCAAGCAGGCGCAGCCACTCTCCCGGGGATTCCGTGATCGAACACGAGCCGGATCGGGCCGACGAGGTGAGCGCTGAGGACGTCGACGACGTCAACCGCATCCGTTTAGGCCTCGATGGCTAGACGGCGTCGCCTCGGTCGGTCCGCCGCTGTTTTCGGTCAGCTGCGGTGGGCCCGGGTGGTGGAGGGTGCCCGGGTGGGGTGGCGGGGATGGTGACCCGGTACGCACAGCAGGCGCGGGGGAGCCGCACCCGGTAGTCGCCGTAGAAGCACCCGTCCAGTAACAGCACAGGTAGCCGCCAACACGACTCCGAGGAGGCGGCCCGGCCATAGATGGCTGCGCACGAATGGCCGCCCTCGGGTGGCGAGCCGACCAGCTGTGGCCGAGATTCGCGGCCGACCGGTGGAGGTGGAAGCGGCGTCAGGCGAGTCGAGCGGCGCATGAACGGCCAGTGGCGGCTGATCACCGATCAGAGGGAGATCCGACCACGGGTGAGTACCCCTGCTCAGGTGATCAGCGGGCCGCAACATCCAGCGACGGGCCTGGCTCTTGCGCGTGTTGAGTGCGCTGGCCTACTGTCCCGTCCAACGTTCGTCCTCACGAACAGTGTTCACGCACGTGAACTGGGAGGTGTGTCGTGGTCGATGCTCCGGCGGTCAAGTCCGCCGCCCGGGTGCTCGACCTACTCGAGCTGCTCGCCCGTGACACGACCGGTCTGCACCTGGCTGAGGTGTGCAAGCTCCTCGATTGGCCGAAGAGCAGTGCTCACGGGTTGATCCGGACGCTCGTCGACCGCGGCTACGTGCGCATCGACACCAGCGGCAGCTACCGGCTCGGGGCCCGGGCCTTCGAGGTGGGACAGGCATACCTGGGTGGTACCGACCTCGTCCAGGACGGCACCGAGTTCGCCCGCTCACTGTCGAGGCAGACCGGTGAGACTGTCCACCTCGCGGTGCTCGACGGAGCCGATGCCCTTTACGTAGCCAAGTGCGAGGGCACGCAGATGATTCGTATGGGCTCCGCCGTGGGAAGGCGGTTGCCCGCCTACGCGACCGGCGTCGGCAAGGTTCTCCTGTCCGGACTGGATGGACCGGAGCTCGACCGGCTCTACCCGGCCGCACAGGTACTCCTGCGCCTCACTGACACCACCATCCCCGACGGCAACGCGCTGCGTGCCGAGCTGCGAACTATCCGCGCTCGCGGACATGCTCTCGACTGGCAGGAGTCGACGGTCGGACTCGGGTGCGTCGCGTTC
>CAXSIB010000128.1:0-8133 GCA_964237095.1 uncultured Actinomycetales bacterium | reverse complement strand
TGAGCCCGGTCAGCCGGGACTCCGTCGGCCGGGAGCTCGTCAGCCGAAGCTCGGTCAGCCGAAGAAGAGCGAGGCCTCCGCGTACTCCGACGCCGGCACGACCTTCAGCGTGCCGGTCGCCTCCGACAGCGGGACCCGGACGATCTCGGTGCCCCGAAGCGCGACCATCGAGCCCCAGTCCGCGTCCGCGACGGCCTGGGCGGCGGCGACGCCCAGGCGGGTGCCGAGCCACCGGTCGTAGGCGGTCGGGCTGCCGCCGCGCTGGACGTGGCCGAACACCGAGGCGCGGGTCTCCAGACCGGTCCGGGCCTCGATCTCCCGGGCCAGGGTCTCCCCGGCCCCGCCGAGCAGCGCGTGGCCGAACGCATCGGTGGTGGTCGAGCGGGTGGCCAACGAGCCCTCGGCCGGGGTCGCCCCCTCGGCGGTCACGACGATCGCGTAGCCGTCCTTGGCGTGCGCCGCCGCCACCTGCTCGCAGACCGCCGCGATGTCGTAGGGGACCTCGGGGATGAGGGTCACGGCCGCGGAGCCCGCGATGCCGGTCCGCAGGGCGATCCACCCCGCGTGACGGCCCATGACCTCGGCCACGAGGACGCGGTGGTGCGACCGGGCGGTCGTGCGGAGCCGGTCGACGCCCTCGACGGCGATCGAGACCGCGGTGTCGTAGCCGAACGTGTAGTCGGTGGCCGAGAGGTCGTTGTCGATGGTCTTCGGCACGCCGACCGCGTTGACCCCGAGCTCGACGAGCTTGGTGGCCACCCCGAGGGTGTCCTCGCCGCCGATCGCGACCAGCGCGTCGATCTCGAGGTCGGCGAGGGTCTTGCGGATGGTCTCGACCCCGCCGTCCACCGAGAAGGGGTTGGTCCGCGAGCTGCCGAGGATGGTCCCGCCGACGGGGAGGATGTCGCGGACGTCGGCCGGGGTGAGGGGCCGGCTCAGGCGCTGCAGCGGGCCCTTCCAGCCGTCGAGGAACCCGACGCTCTCCGCGCCGTACTCCTCGGAGCTCACCGTGACGACCGCTCGCAGGACCGCGTTCAGACCGGGGCAGTCCCCACCCCCGGTGAGCAGTCCGATCCTCCTGGCCACGGTGTCCCCCTCGTCGTCGTCCGCCCGCTGCGGCGCGGGCCGGATCCGACCCTAGCCAGCGACCCGGCCGGTCCATCCCGACGGAGGTCCGCACCACGGGGTCACCGGGCGACCCGGGCGGGTCAGTCCGCCGGGGGGGTCGGGGTGGGTGGGACGGACGGCCGGGCCCGCTGTTCCCGCAGCGTGCGCGCGTCGGTGGGATCCACGGGCAGCCCGGTCATCCGCGCGAGGGTCGACATCAGCTCCTCGGTCACCGCGCGGAGCACCGCGGCGTCGACCGGGAGACCGCGCCACCGGCTGAGGTCGACGGGCGGCCCGATGACGACCACCGGGCGGGCGCGGTGGCGCAGCGACGGCAGCTTCCGGCCGCCGGCGAACACGGCGTTGGAGCCGGTGGTGGCGACGGGGACGAGGGGCGCCCGCGTGGCGAGGGCGACCCGGGCGACCCCGGTGTGCCCGCGGTGGATCGCCCCGTCCGGGGAGCGGGAGCCCTCGGGGTAGATCCCGAACAGGTCGCCGGCCGCGAGCACCTGCCGGGCGGCCGCGAGGTGGGCCTCCCCCGCGGTCCCGCCGGACCGGTCGACCGGGAGCTGGCCGATGGCGCGGAAGAAGCGGCCCTTGAGGCGGCCGCCGGCCCCGGTGCCGGTGAAGTACTCCGACCGGGTGATGAAGGTGATCGTCCGGGGGACGGCGACCGCGAGCAGCACCGGGTCGAGCATCGACAGGTGGTTGCCGGCGAGGATCGCGGGACCCCGCTCGGGCACGTTCTCCAGCCCGCGGACCTGGGCGGACATCGCGACCGCGAGGATCGGCCGGGCGAGTCCGCGCCGGATGGCCTGGTAGAGCACGGTGCCCCGTTCCGTCGGGCGGGTGGTCGCCGTAGCCTGCCACCCCATGGCCGACCACCGCGGGAGCGACCGCCCCGCGCGCCCGGCCGCCGCCGTCCTGGCGGGGGCGGAGCCGTTCGACGCGACCGGGGCGCCGGGCAACCGGACGGGCGTCCTGCTGCTGCACGGGTTCACCGGCACGCCGTCCTCGCTGCGCCCGGTGGCGGAGGCCGTCGCGGCGGCCGGGTACGAGGTCCGGCTGCCGCTGCTCCCCGGCCACGGCACACACTGGCGCGACCTGGACGCCACCGGCTGGGACGACTGGACCGCCGCCGCCGAGGCCGCGCTGGCGGAGCTCGGGCCGCGGGTCGACCGGGTGGTCGTCGTCGGGCACTCCAACGGCGGCGCGCTGGCGCTGCACCTGGCGGCCCGCTCCCCCGCCGCGGTCGCGGGTCTCGTGCTGGTCAACCCGGCGGTCGCCCTCGCCGACCCGCGACTGCTCGTCCTGCCGGTGCTACGCCGTCTGGTCCCGTCGGTCGCCGGCGTCGCCGGCGACGTGGCCCTCGCCGGGGTCACCGTCGTCGGCTACGACCGCACGCCCCTCGCGGCGCTGGCGTCGATGACCGCCGGCTGGCGGGGCCTGCGCGGGGAGCTGCCGGCCGTCCGCTGCCCGCTCCTCCTCATGCGCTCCCGGGTCGACCACGTCGTGGACTCGGGCAGCGCCCGGGCCGTCCTCCGACGGGTCTCGTCGGCCGACCGGGAGGTCGTCGTCCTCGAACGGAGCTTCCACGAGGCTCCCGTGGACCACGACGGGCCCGAGGTGATCGCCCGGACCCTGGCCTTCGTGGGACGGATGGCCTCCCCCCCTGGCGCGGCGGTCACGGAACGGGCAGTCTGAGACGGTCGCGGGTCGTGCGCCCGGTCGGACGGTGCCGCCGGGACGCGTGCACTCGAGCCCAGGAGCCAAGGGAGGCCACCGTGAGGCAGAACGGCCTCCGTGCCTCGTCGTTCGTACCGGTCGTCGATGTCGACCCGCGCGTCGCCGACCAGCTGCTCGACCTGCTCCGCCTCGCCGACGTCGCGGCCTACTCCGAGCCGGCACCGGGGCGGACGGGTCCCTACCGCGACCACCAGGTGCCCACCCGCCGCCTCGACCGCCTGTGGGTCGACCGGGCCGGCACCGCCCGGGCCCGGGAGGTCCTCGACCGCGCGGTCCCCCACCTCGTCGCCGAGCTCGAGATCGTGATCCGCGACGGGCGCCCGATGGAGTCCGACCCACGCCTGGCGATGAGCGGCGAGCTGCGCCGGGGGGACGGCTCCGACCGGGCCGAGCGGTCCGTCGCCGGTGCCTCCGTCGGCGGGGCGGGGGTCGAGGCGTCCATGACCGCGGCCGGCGAGAGCGACCGGCCGGCCCTCGGGACCGCCGCCGGTGGTCCGCCGGCCGACGGGTCCGGCGCCGCGCGCGGCGCGGACCCGGCGGCGAGCGGTACAGGCGGGGGCATGTCCGTCGATCGCCCGGCGGGTGCGGGCGACCGGCAGACCGGCGCCGACACGCTGTCCGCGGGGCTCGTCCCCGCTGAGGCCCACAGCACCGTGACGGGACCCGAGATGACGTCCGACCACCCCGCCGGCCCGCCGGCCGACGAGCCCACCGCGTCACCGATCCCACCCGTCGGGGCGGCGGTCCCGACCGGGGTCGGTCCTGACGGCGATCCGGGGAACACCGCCGGGATCGGCGACAACGGCGGCGGCGACCGGACGCCCGTCGGCGGTCAGACCGCTCGGGCCCGCCCGGTCGAGCTCGACGACGCCGCGGTCGAGGCGGCCTGGGCCGGGATCGTCGCGGACTTCGACACCTCACCCGACGGCCGGGCCCCGTGGCCGGCCACCGAGGACGTCCTCCCGCCGCGGGCTCAGCGCCTGCGCCGACCGATCCGCTCGAACCCGGTCGCGTCGGCGGCCGGCGGCGACCTCCTGGAGACCGACCACTTCGTCCCGCCGCCGCCCCCGGTGCTCCCCCGTCTCGACCCGGTGACCCGGATCGGCTGGGCAGCCCTCGTGGCCGGCCCGGTGCTGCTCGTGATCGTCGTGGTGTTCGGTCACCGCGTCCCGGACTGGCTGCCGCTGCTCGGCGTGTTCACCCTGGTCGGCGGCTTCGCGCTGCTCGTGTCGAGGTTGCGACCGACCGACTCCGACGACGACGACACCGACCACCACGACGGCGCGGTGGTCTGACCGCACGGCCATGCACAGCCGCCGAGTCGGCAGCGTGGGCAGCCCGTCGGCGCCGGGCCGGCGGCGAAGCGGGGCACCAGGTCGAGTTCGTCAGCGCATCCGGCCCCACAGGTCGTCAGCGCGAGGAACTGCCTGCCCGGGGTCGGCGGCGCAATGTCATCAGCGAGCAGTCGTCGGGCCAGGGTCGTCGGCCCGGGTCGGCGGCGCCAGGTCGTCAGCGCAGGCGGCGCTGGATCGGTCCCGAGAGCCGCCGACGGGCGCGGCGCGGGTGGCGCATCCGGGTCCGCGCCAGGTCGGCCGCCCCGACCATGCCCGCGTTGACGCCGAGCGAGGTTCGGGCGATCCGCGCCTCCGGGCGGAAACCGCGGCCGGTGAGGGTCCGGCGGAAGGCCTCCCGCGCCGGACCCAGGAGCAGGTCCCCGGCCTCCGACACCCCGCCGCCGATGACGAAGCAGCCCGGGTCGAGCGCCGCGGCGAGGTTGGCGAGCCCGATGCCGAGCCACCGGCCGGTGTCCTCCAGGAGCTCGACCGCGGCCGGGTCGCCGTCCTTCGCCGCGTCACTCACGAGTGACCCGGTGATCGCCAGGACGTCACCCTCGGCGCGCGCGAGCAGATTTTGCGCGACCGGCGAGTTCGACCGGGCGAGCTCCCGGGCCTCGCGGATGACGGCGTTGCCGCTCGCGTACTCCTCCCAGCAGCCCCGATTGCCGCAGCCGCAGCGGTGGCCGTTGGGAACGATGATCATGTGGCCGAACTCCCCGGCCAACCCGTTGCGCCCGCGGTAGACCTCACCGTTGAGCACGATCCCGCCGCCGATGCCGGTCCCGAGGTTCACGCAGACCATGTGGTCCTCACCCAGGCCGGCGCCGAAGCGCCACTCCGCCCAGGCCGCCGCGTTGGCATCGTTCTCGACCACCACCGGCAGCCCCACGCGCCGCTCGACGGCGTCCCGGAGGGGCTCGTTGCGCCAGGCGAGGTGCGGGGAGAACAGCACCGAGGAGCGGCTGCCGTCGACGAAGCCGGCGGCGCCGATCCCGACCGCGCTGATCTCGTGCGCGGCGGAGAGGGTCGCGACGACCTCCGCGATGGTGTCCTCGGTGTCACTGGGACGGGTGGTCGGGGTCTCCCGGCGCAGCGACGCCACGATCCGGCCGTCGAGGTCCACGACCCCGGCCTTGACGTAGGTCCCGCCGATGTCGATCCCGACGGTCAACGGAACGCCCACGGCGCGAACCTACGGGACCGTGAACGCGAGCCGCGCCAGCCAGGGCAGGTGGTCCGAAGCCGTCCGCAGGACCGGTCCGTCCCCGGCCGCGCCGACCGGCACCCCGGCCTCGACGACGGTGGCGGCACCGGTCCACCACACGGTGTCGAGCCGGTGGGTCGGGTTCGTCGACGGGAACGTCGAAGGCGCCGGCTCCACCCCGCCCGGACCGGCGCCGACGCCGGGGCCGGCCCCGGCGCCCAGGCCGGTGTCGGTGTCGGTGTCGGAGCCCACGCCGGACCCGGGCGCGGGTGCGGTCGCGCTGTCGGTGAGCCCCGCGTCGGCCAGCTGCCGCCACGCCGGGCCGCCCGGGTCCTCGTTGAGGTCCGCGCCGAGCAGGATCAGCGGCGCCGAGCGCCGCAGCTCGGCGACCGCGGCCACCACCGCCTCGCCGTAGCGGAGCCGGGCCTCGGGCTGCAGCGGGTAGTGGGCGCCGACGACCCCGAACAGGTGGCCGGAGCACCGGAGCAGCCCGCCGACGAGCCCGCGGACGGGTGCGCGCGGCGGCGTCGGCCACCGCCGGGCCCACGTCGAGACCGTGTCCACCCGCATCCGCGCGAAGAGCATGTTCGTGCCGGCCGGGCGGCCGCCGTCCAGGTACAGCAGGCCGGCGTCGCGGGCGAGGCGCGCGGCGGCCGACCGCCAGCGGAGGTGGTTCGGCGCCTCCTGCGCGAACAGGACGTCCGGGGCGAGGCGGCGCAGCGTCGCGACCAGGGCGTCGCGGTCCATCGTGGCGCTCTTCAGGTTGTACGTGACGACGGTCAGCCCGGGCTCGGCCGGGGCTTCCGGTGCGGCGCTCACGCGCCCGGCCCGCTCCCGGGCGTCCCGGTGCTGTGCCGCAGCGGCGGGACGAGGCCGGACCCGGCCAGCACGCCGAGGGCCCGCGCCTGCCCGCGCCCGAGGGTCAGCACCCCGTCCGGCGGCCCGAGCAGCAGCGCGACCACGCAGTCCCCGCAGCCGATGCCCCGGACCGTGCACGTGTCGCAGTCGATGCTCACCGGACCGGGGCCGTGAGCCGCCGACCCGTCCACGGACCGCCCGGTCGAGCCGGGAACGGCGACGACGGCGGCGGCGACGTCGGTGACCGCGGGAACGAGCCGGATGGCGTCGACCTCCCCCGGATCGTCCCGGGCCCCGTCCCAGGCACCGTTCCGGCCGTCGCCGGCATGGACCCGGAGCCCTGCTCGTGCACGCATGCCGACCGCCCTCCGCGTGGCCGCCCGGTGGACCGGGCGATCGGGAGAGACGTTAGGGACGACCTCCGACAGGATCCGAACGGCTGTCGAGCCGGACCGTTCCGACGCCGAGCCCGGGTCCGCACGACCGGGACCGAACCCGGTGGACCCCACGTCCTGAGCTCGGCTCGGCCTCGACACGACGCGCTGTACGACGGCCCGTGGACGCATGACGACATCCACCGGTCCGAGCGAGGTCCGGCAGGCGCGCATCGGTGTCGAGCCTGCTGCGGAGCTGCGCGCAGACGCCGCGGTCCTCGGCCTCGACGGCCGGACGGACACGGTCGGGGCCGCGTTGCGCCTGCTCCGTCAGCGGGCCGCCGAAGAGCGGACGGCGCGGGACGTCGACGACTTCCACGGCGGACGGATCCCGCCGCTCCCGATGGGAGTGCGGCGTGCCCCGAGCCACGCCGGGGGCGAATCGGATGCCGCCGCCTGAGCCGTTCCGGGGCGAGGTCTGGGACGTCGACCTCCTCGAGTTCGACCGGCATCCCGCGGTCGTGATGAGTGCGCACGCCCTCGACCGCCGCCTCGGGCACGTCGCGGTCGTCCCGATCACCGGGACGGCAGGTCCTGTGTCGACCCACGTCCCGCTCGACGTCGATGCCGGTCTCACCCGCTACGACCGTTCCTCCGCCGACGTCACCGCGCTCCAGCCGGTCGAGCGGGCGCTGCTCATCCGGCAGCGCGGACGACTCGCGCCGAGCGAGCTGGATCGTCTCGACGACCAGCTGCGGACGTGTCTCGGGCTCTGAGCCACAGCTGCACTGACAGGCCGGGTCACCCGCCGAGCAGCCGGCGGGTCAGCACCGTCGACGCCACCGCGGTGGAGCCGCTGCGGCGGACCCCGTCGGCGACCTCGTGGTCACTCGACACCACCACCACCGGGCGCCCGGCCGGCTCCGCGCGGGCCATCGCGCGGATCACCGTGTCCGCGGTCACCCCGACCGGGCTGAAGCGCACGCGGACCCCGCGCGACCCGACCGTCGGGACCGCGGTCACGTCGGCGCCGTCGAAGACGACCGTGATCTCCGCACCCGTCTGGGCGGCGAGCCCGGCGAGGTTGCGGACCAGCAGCTCCCGCTGGCGGGCGAGCGGGAGGGTCGGCAGGGCCGCCTTCGTGACGTTGTAGCCGTCGACGATGAGGTGCGCACGGGGCAGCAGCGGGAACCGCCCGAGGGTGGCCGGATCCGCCCACGAGCTGGCCCGGGCCTCGACGTCGGTCGCCGCCGCCGGGGCCCGCGCCGCGACGGTGTCGGCCGGGTCGACCCGGACGGCGGCGGGGGGCAGGGCCAGCTCGCGCTCGATCCCGGCGACCGCGCCGCCGAGGGTCTCCAGCAGCAGCCGCAGCCGCGCGTCGTCGACCTCGCGGACCGTCCGGACGTCGCGGCGGGCCGCGGCGAGGTCGGCCGTCAGGTCGTCGACCTGGCGCCGCAGCCGCCGCTCGACCGCGCGCGCGTCCCGGTCGGCGGCGTGGGCCTGCTCC